>CAIZKT010000192.1:0-6480 GCA_903933565.1 uncultured Victivallales bacterium
GGTCTGGACATCACCGAGCGCAAGCGGGGCGAGGATGCGGTAAAACGGAGTGAAGAACAGTTGCGTGCCATCATGGATAATGCCGGCGCGGCAATCTATATGAAGGATATGGACGGCCGATATATCCATGCGAATCGGGTGTTTGAGGAATGGTTTCATTTAAAACCGGAGGCGATTCAGGGAAAGACCGACTACGATATCTTCCCGCCGGAAATAGCGGAGGCTTTCGTCAAGAATGATCGGCTGGTCCTTCAAGCCGGACGGCTGCAGGAGATGGAGGAAAAGATACTACGCGACAACTGCATGTATACCTGTCTGTCGGCTAAATTCCCTCTTAGAACAGCCTCTGGTGAAACCTATGCCTTCTGTGGCATCTCCACCGACATTACCGAAGTCAAGCGGGCCGGAGACGTTGTTAAAGCCAGCGAAACCAAGTACCGCACTCTTTTTGAAAATTCCCGGTTTGCTCTGATGACTATAGCCCCGCCTTCATGGAACTTTACATCTGGAAACGCGGCCGCAGTGGAATTGTTCAGGCTGAATAACGAGGAAGAATTCACTGGCTGCATGCCTTGGGTCTTGCCTCCAGAACGGCAGCCAGACGGGTATGCTTCCGCCGAGAAGGCCAGGGAAATGATAGAAACGGCCATGCGGGAAGGCTCCTGCTTCTTCGACTGGACGCACAGACGGATCGACGGTGAGGAATTCCCCGCCACCGTGTTGCTCACCAGAGTTGAGCAGCCTGAATAGGTGTGCCTCCAGGCAACGGTCATAGACATGACCGAACACAAGCAGGCGGAGGCGGCGTTGCGGGAGAGCGAAGAGAAATACCGTGTCCTAGTCGAGACGACGAATACAGGTTTTCTGATCCTGAACAATGAAGGCCGAGTCATAGACGCAAATGCAGAATACGTGCGTTTAACCGGATACCGCGAACTCGGCGACATACTCGGCAAGACGGTCACCGAGTGGACTGCCGCTCATGATCGACAGAGAAACGCGGTGGCCGTGGCTCAATGCGTCAAGGTTGGTTTCGTTCGGAACTTCGTCATTGATTATGTTGACGGCAAGGGTCGGCTCACACCCGTGGAGGTCAACGCCGCCATCATTGGGACAGGCGCGTCAATGCGTATTGTGTCGCTTTGCCGCGACGTGACCGAACGCAAGAAGGCCGAAGAACTGCTGCGCGCGAGCGAGGAACGGCATCGGACTATCCTCCAGACGGCCATGGACGGCATCTGGCTGATGGACATGCAGGGGGCCCTGCTGGAAGTCAATGACGCCTATTGCCGGATGAGCGGCTATAGCGTGCAGGAACTGCTCGCCAGGCGCATTACCGACCTGGATGCCGACCAAACGGCCGATCAAATCGCCGCCAGTATCCAGAGAATCGTGGCGCAGGGCGAGGCTCGCTTCGAGGTCCGGCACCGGCGCAAGGATGGCTGCCTTATTGATGTCGCAATCGCCGTCCAGCATCGCCTCGCCGACGGGGGGCAATTTGTGGTTTTCCTGCACGACATCACCGAACGCAAGCGGACTGAGGAGGAGAAGGCAAGACTGGAAGGCAACCTTCAGCAGGCCCAGAAGATGGAAGCGGTAGGCCGCCTGGCGGGCGGTGTGGCGCATGATTTCAACAATCTGCTCATGGGCATTATGGGCTATACCGAACTGTGCCGGGAGAAGATCGCCCCGGATCATCCGATCCGGGAGTACCTTGACGAAATCACGCACGACGCCGAGCGGTCGGCCGAAATCACCCGGCAACTCCTGGCCTTCGCCCGCAAGCAGACTATTGCGCCGAGGATCTTGGATCTCAACGACGCCGTGGCCGGCATGCTCAAACTGTTGCGGCGGCTGATCGGTGAAGATATCACCTTGGACTGGCGGCCCGGCGCGAACCTGCGGCCGGTCAAACTCGACCCGTCGCAGGTCGACCAAATCCTTGCCAATCTATGCGTCAATTCGCGTGACGCGATCGCCGGTATCGGCGAGATTGCTATAGAAACCGGAAGCGTCGTCGTTGACTCAGAGTACTGCGCCAGACACCCGGAAGCCATTCCCGGCGCATACGTGTTTCTGGCGGTCAGCGACGATGGCTGCGGCATGGATACGGCGACGCTGGCGCAGGTATTCGAGCCGTTCTTCACCACCAAGGGCATCGGCAAGGGCACGGGCCTGGGGCTGGCCACGGTGTACGGCATCGTCAAGCAGAACAACGGATTCATTTGCGCCACCAGCGAGCCGGGCAAAGGAACGATGTTCAAGCTCTACCTGCCGGAGATCGCAGCAGAGCCCCTGGCGACAACCCTCACCCGCACGGCGGAAGCGCCCAGAGGACGGGGGGAGACCGTCCTGCTGGTGGAGGACGAGAAATCGCTGCGCGTGACGTGCCGCGCGTTTCTGAACGCCCTCGGGTACAACGTCCTAGTGGCGAAGACCCCTGAGGAAGCATTGCAGATGACAAGCCAGCATCACGGGGACATCCATCTGTTGCTGACGGATGTGGTCATGCCGGGGATGGATGGGCGGCAACTGGCGAAACGCATCGGCGCGGTCAAACCGGGCGTCAAGGTGTTGTTCATGTCTGGTTACACGAGCGACGTGATTGCGCAACGCGGCGTACTGGACGAGGGCGTGCAGTTCCTCTCGAAGCCGTTCAAGCGCGACGCCCTCGCGCGCAAGGTGCGTCAGGTGTTCGATTACGCATCGGCACAAACGATGTAGCGGCCAACCAAAGGCCGCAGCGTACCGGCTCCCGCCGTCCGCAGAGCCTGGATGTTCGCCAGAGTCACAGGGCTCTCCATGGGGGACGCGCCCCCGATCAACAACATGCCCAACCAGCGGGCGATGCGGACCCGCGCACCTCGGGCCGCGCACACCCGCACTACAGGCAGGACGACCATGGCAGTTCATCTCGTTAGTTCCATCGAGGCGCCGGATTTCGGGGGCATGACCTTGCGGATCGGGGACCTGAATGGCGACGGCGCCCCTGACCTGCTCTTTGTCCAGAGCGAATACGGTCCGCGGGAAATCCGTTGTCTAACGGCCACGACCATCCAGGGCGAGCGGCTCTGGCAGACCGGCGTCCCCGCCGCCGCCAACGGACGGGTCTACAGCGACTTGCCGGTGCAGGTCTACGACTGGGACAACGACGGCGTCAATGAGGTGCTCTACGTCCGCCAGGCGCACTACGCCGAGCCCTGCGAGTATCAGAACGGCGACTGCCGAGTGCGTGAGCGGGCCAAGCGCTATAAGGGCCGTGCCACCCTGGTTGTCCTCGATGGCCGCACCGGCCGCGAGAAGGCCACGGTGGCCCTGCCGGCACCCGCCGACGACAGTTTCCTGCTGGCTGATCTCTGCGGCCGCGGGCGGCGCGAGGATTTCGTCGTCAAGGACCGTTACTGGAATCTGTGGGGGGTCTCGCGGGAAGGCGAAACCCTCTGGCACTGGCAGGGCGCCACCGGGCACTATCCCGCCGTGGCCGACCTCGACAACGACGGTCGCGACGAGGTCTTCGTCGGCTATGCGTTGCTGGACCATGACGGCAAGGTGCTCTTCGACCATCAGTCCTCAGGCCATGCCGACGGCATGCATTCCGACGCCAATGCCATCGCGCGCCTGCCCGACGGCCAGTGGCGACTCCTCTTCGGCAATGGCGGCGCACATTGTCTGGCGCCCAACGGTCACGAGTTCTGGCACCAGGAGATGCACGAGGCCCAGCATGTCGTGGTTGGCCGGTTCAGCGCGGCGACCCCCATGCAGGCGGCGGTGGTGGATCGGGGCATGCCGCGCAACGAGAAGGGCGCCGCCGTCCTTTACCTCTTCGATCTCGAGAGCGGCCGCGAGCTCTGGCGACGCCAACAACCGCTGGGCGGTTGGGGGGCGAACTGTCAGGACATCCGCTGGACTGGCCAGGAAGGTCGGCAGGAAATCCTGGTCGCCGGGCGTGGCCCCAACCAGCCCGACGCGATCTACGATGGCAAGGGCGAGATCGTGGCCGAACTGGAGGTGCCGTTGGCCTACTGCGGCACCTATGACTCCGGCGAAATGGGTGGCGTCAACACCGGCGTCCACTACTGTTATCGGGCCGACCTCTGGGGCGACAGCCGGGATGAGGTCGTCATGGTCGGCTGCAAGGGCGCACGCCTCTACGCCAATGCCTCGCCCTTGGCCATGCCCACTCAGTACAATACAACCCTCTATCGGGGGATGTGAAGACCAGCCGCCTCACTCGCAGATCAGAGTTCGGCCAGACTGGTAGGCCCCCTGGTGAAGCGCTGGGTTCGGAGACCCTAAGGAGTGCCATGAAGACAGAGAAACGAGACTCCAAGAAAGCCGAGTCAGACGCGCTCTGGGGGGTCGGCTTGGCCAAGCGTTGTACGACCCCGCCAGCACCTGTCTGGCTGTACGGCTATGCGTGCAAGCCGCGCCATCGCCCGTTCGAGGGCAAGCTGCAGGATGTGCATGTCAAAGCCATGGCGATCGAGGACCGACAGGGGCGCAGAGCGGTTCTGATGACGATCGATCTGTGCGTGCTTCGCGCCCGGGAAGCCGCGGCGCTCTTCCGCCGGATCACGGAGCGGACCGGCCTGCCGCAGGCGCAGATACTGCTCAATCTTTCGCACACCCATTCCGCTCCGCTGATCGGTGTTCCGGATCTCAACTGGTACCCGATGCCCGACGAGGCGCGGGCTCTGTCCGCCGCCTACACGGAGCGCTTGTACGACCTTGTGGCGGACGCCGCAGCGGACGCCTTGGCGGACCTGCAGCCAGCGCGTCTGTGCAGGGGCGTCGGGGCGGTCGACATGGCCAGGAACCGGCGTCAGTTCGACGCTCAGGGGAAGTACCGAGGAATGGGGCCGAACCCCGATGCCTACACCGACCCGCGCGTGCCCGTGCTCAGGGTAGATGCTCCTGACGGCACGCTCCGAGCCCTGGTCTTCGGCCTCGCCTGCCATGCCGTAACGCTGGATGCCGAGAATCTGCAACTCTCGGGCGACTACCCCGGCTTCGCCCAACAGGCCATCGAGGCACGCTACCCCGGGGTGCAAGCCATGTTCGTTCAGGGCTGCGGCGCCGACGCAAACTCGCATCCGCGCGGTGGCCCGGAACAGTGGGAGCAGGCACGTCGCCATGGGGAGACTCTCGCCGCCGAGGTCGCCCGCGTGGCCGCGGGGGACCTGGCATGCATATCCGGGCCGCTGCGCACCGAGCTGGCCTGGGTCGACCTGCCTCTCCGCCAGCTCCCGCGCCAGCGCCTGGAACAGATGGCCGCGGGCCCCATGTGGGAATCCCACAATGCCAAACGCCTGCTCGAACTCCTGGAGCGCGGCGAGGCGCCTCCCACGCACTACTCCGCACCGCTCGCGGTCTGGCAGTTCGGGACGGACCTGACCTTGGTCGGCATACCGGGCGAGACGACTTCAGGCTTTATCCCGCTCATGGAAGGAACACTTGGGGCTGAGCGGCTCTGGGTCGCCGGATACTGCAACCAGGTATTCGGCTATCTCCCCACGGCCCGCATCGTGGGTGAGGGCGGTTACGAGACCGTTGGACTGGTGGCGGATATCGGCTTCTTCGCGGCGGAGACGCAGGATGTCGTGGCGGCAGCAGTTCGGCTGCTGGCGGAGAAAGCCGGACGTCCGCTTTGTCTGGCAACTGAGACGGCTGTGCCTCTCCCTGGCCTGCTCGAGTGTCGGCCGTAACATCGCGCGAAGATTCCCAGCCAACAAGACAGTTCAGCGGACCTGACCAGCGCTCGGCCGCTGACCGCCACCGTTCGAGCCGGAGAAAAGCGAATGCGTCGCTCATTGATCTATAACTTGATGTGGGTGTCTGGCGTGATCGTGGTGGCGTATGCCGAAGACCTCCCGATACCCGATAGGGCACCTGAAGAGCGCCTCTCCGAGCGTGGATTCCCTTCCGTATTCCAGGCGTGGAACCGAGCCGACAATTTGCCGGAAGACCCGCTGGCCACGGTGGCCCGACATGATCTCGTCTTTCACGGTGAGCGCTTCTTCGGCCTGCAGTGGGACCAGGCGTACCCCGGACAGGCCACTCACTTTACGGCAACAAGCATCGCGCAGGGACGCCTGCGTCGCCACGACTTGCTGACCCGGAATCCGAATCTGATCCTGCTGCTGGAGATTCGTTACCGCGATGCCCAGCGCTCCTATCTCCCGGATGGGCACCGGTGGTGGCGGCGCGACCAGACAGGGAAGATCGTTCCGGGCTGGAAAGAGGGGGGATACCTCCAGTTGGATTTCTCCAACCCGGAGTACCAGGAGCAAGTAGCCATGCAGGCACAGGCCGCCGTGGAATCGGGGGTACTGGATGGCGTCATGTTGGACTGATTGATGCAGAGCGATATTCACACGATGTGCATAACGCGGTCATGCTTCTGGAGGGACGCAGCAACGATGTGTTGCAACGTCTCGAGACGGGAATGCAGGAATCGGCGGCTGCTTTGCAATTCGAGCA
>CAIZKT010000193.1:0-9693 GCA_903933565.1 uncultured Victivallales bacterium
GCCGCGAGCCGCGGCCGGTCCATTCCCCTGGAGAGGCGCCTGGCCTCAGGCGCGGCGGTGGCCCCCCACCGCATCTCCAGCCTCACCCCCCAGCGTCTGCCCGTATGCCGCCGACGGCGGGCGCTAACGGTCCCCGCTGCGGCTTTCCCCTGCCCCGCGGGCTCAGAGTGGCGCGAGGATCAGCTCGTACGTCCCACCGTCGCGACAGACGGCCTCAAGTGTATGCTCATCCAGGAGGCGGACGTTGGCCGGTCCCGAGACCAGACGCCAGGCGCCATTGAGGTGCAGCCGCAGCCGCCCCTCGGCGCCCGGCTGGTAAAGGGTCTGCGGCGTGGGCGCGGGCAGGCGCAAGTCCGGGTCGGCGACCGCCAGGATCAGCCGGGCGCCGTCGCGCCGCGTCATGACCAGGCACGGCGCCTCGGCGCCATTCAGCGCCTCGAACTCCAGACACTCGGTGGCAGCAAACAGGGCGTACCCCATCACCCCCCTGCCAGGAAAGCGGACGATGTGCGCCGCCTCATCACGGCGGAGCACCTCGAAGTCAGGCGCGGCGGCGTAGCTCTGCATGGCCGTCGCCGTGGTGTCGGGCCGGATGGCGTAGGCGTAGCCCGCCGCGACGGGCGCCCGGCCATGGTCCAGCCAGGCGACGCCGAAGTCGCCCACGGTCGGCTTGGCGTCGCTGTGGTCCCGCGACTCCTGGTGCTGGGTCCGTATTTCGACGACTTGGGTCAGGGGGAAGAAGTAGCCATTCCCAACCGGGTCCAGTAGCCATTGCCTCTCCCGCGTTTCCGGCGGCGGTGCCGGTTGCGGCAGGGCGTCGAGGGCGACCTGGTAGAGCACGGTCTCGGTCGCGTGCGCGGCGTCGCTGTTCGCGATCCCCGAGCCCAGGCAGACCAGCGTCTCGTCCAGGAAGAAGACCGACTTGCGGAAGCGAAACGAGGGCTCGTAGCACGGGTCGGCGAAGCGCATGGCCCACAGGCCGTTCTCCCCCTCGAGCGCCACCCCGCCCACGAACGGGTCACGGGTGTACGAGCGGGCCTCGATCGTCGACGCCTTCAACTCTTCAACCGGGACCCGGATCACCGTTGCCCCGGGGGGTCGCAACCAATCCCAGCCGGGTTCGCGGTAGCCGCTGGCCTCGCGGTTCACGGGCTCGCCCCGAGCGTAGATCTGGAGCGTCCCATAGCTGCTGTAGCGGCCGTAGCGGTTCTCGCTGGCGCTGTTCTCGTAGTTCCAGACGTACTGACTCCAACCGCGCACGCTCGCCACCCACTGGCGGCGGCGCTGGAAGTTCATGGCAGCGAAAGGATAAGCGCGATGGCCCTGGGGGTGCCCCTCCGGGCGATAGCGTGCCCGTGCGTCCAAGAGCCAGGGCATGGCGCCGGGCGCCGCACACCAGTAAATGCCGGCAGCGCACGAGCCGAAGGAACGCTTGACACCCGGGTGGTCCGGATCCCACAGCCGCGCAAAGGCGCCGCCGAGCTCGGCATCGTCCAGCGCCTCGGCCAGGTAGGCGAAGGCTGGCGCCGTCTCGATCAGCGCCGGGTCGCTGAACGGCCAGCGCCCACTGACGCCCATGGGAAAATCGTACTGCCCGGCCATGAAGCGCAGCGTCAGCAGGGCGTGCTTGAGATTCTGGCCCGCCTCGGCGGACAACGCAAACCGAGTGCCGCTGAGCAACCAGTACCCCAACGACGACATCAGCATAGCGTCATTGCCGTAAGCACAGGCATAGGCCGTCTGGTGATGGAAGACGCTGCCGTCCGCTTTGATCGTGTCGCCGTACCCCGGCGCCACCGCCAGCGCCGCGTTGGCCCAGCGCTGCAGGCAGAGCAGGTCGCGCAGCTTTTCCGGCGAGTCGTCGAGCATGAGTACGTACAGCAAGCGGAAGATGAACAGCGTGCGCAGATCATCGGCGTTGGCGCCTGGGTGCGCCGGCTCGCGGTAGATCTCGCCGAGGGACAACCGGTAACGCAAGGTCTCGAGTTCCCGCTCGAGCCGACCTCTCGCCTTGAGCAGATCGCGCAGGATGTAGACGGCATGCACGTAACCAGCAATACGCAGGGACTCGCCGTAGCCTGTGCCCATGAGGCTGCCAGCGGCCCAGCCCTGGTCGTGGACGTAATCGCTGAGGTCGAGGAAACGCTGGTCGGCCTGCTCGTTGTGGTTCAGTCGCGCCTCGTACGCCAGCGGCAAGGCGATCTCCTGGAACACGTCGGCCGACAGGTGCGGCCCCTGCCGGTCGACCAGACAGAACAGACCCGGACCGCTAACGAGCTCGCCGCGCCGCACCAGGCCCAGCCGGTCGTAGGCCTTGCGCCCCCAACCGATGCAGCCCTTCACCCCGTCAAGCCGAGCGCGGACCGCTGCGCGCGGGTCATCCAGACGGCCGAACATCCAGGCCTCGTAGCGACGTTCGATCTCGCGGAACGCCTTGACCTCGGCCTCGCCCAGCGCGGCCGGCGGCGCCGGCGCTGGCATCGCGGCATAGTCCTGGGTCGTGAACCAGTACGCGCCGTTGGCGCGCCGTGCATTGGTGTACGGCGTCTGCGCGTCACCCTGGCGGAACCACGGTACTGGCCCCAACTCGACCGCGTCGAAGAAGACCGTGCCCGTGGCGTCCGGCGCCGTCACCTGCAGCCCCGCGACCGGCGCGGCCTGCGTGGCGTCTTCGCTGAACGACACCCACACCGCGCGCCAGCCGCTGAAGCCGAGATGCACGGCGAACACCCACGGGCCGGCCTGAAGCCGCAGCACGCCGCTGACGGGCTGCTCGCAGTAAAGCCACAGCTTGAGGCCGCCGTCCGGCGCCCGCAGGGCTCCTTCCAGAGCGCTGTCGGGTGCTCGGGTCAGGATCGCGCCCGGAGTGAAGTCCCAGCGTAGCGAGCGGGTTCCCAGCTTCCCGTGCGCCTCGGACAGAGCGACGGTGCCGCCCACAGCCTGCCATCCCGAGGCGTCTTCCTCGAACGAGTCGAGCGCCCGAGCGCCGCCGCCATAGGCAACCAAGAGGAGTAGCAATACTGACCGTACCGTAGACGCCATAGGCCTCCTGCCCGGAGAGCCTCGCCCTCCGCATCGCGACAACAGGATAACGGCAGCGCAGGCCGATGCAAGGTCAGACGCCCCGCGCCCAGGGCTGCGTAGCAGATCCTTACTGTACGGGTCGCGCTTTCTGGGAAGCCCTGTACCTCACGCCCTTGATCATGCATCTCTATCGTGTACACTATTGGGTGACAAACGAGGTGCAAAATGAAGTTCCTCAGCGTGCGAGAATTGCGTGGCAAGTCCGCCGGGGTATGGGCTGCCCTGCCGTCGGAGCGTGAGATGGTCGTGACCAGCAACGGCCGGCCGGTGGCCATTCTCAGCAGCGTGCGTGAAGACGAGGTCGAGGAGAGTCTCGCCGCGATCCGGCAGGCCAGAGCCGCCACCGCCGTGGCGCGCCTGCAGGCGGATTCGGCGGCGCGCGGGCTCGATCGGCTCACGCCCGCCGAGATCCAGGCCGAGATCGAGACGGTACGCCGGGAGCGCGCCAGGTGAATGTCGTGCTCGACACGAATGTCCTGGTTTCGGGGCTGCTCTCGCCGTTCTCCCCCGGTGCTGAGATCGTCCGCATGCTCGTTGCGGACGAGTTGCGGCTCTGCCTCGACGCCCGCGTGCTCACCGAGTACCGTCAGGTGCTCCACCGGCCACGCTTCCAGTTCGATAGCGAGCTTGTGGCCGATCTGCTTGACCACGCTAGCCGCACCGGTACTATCGTCTCGGGGTTACCCCTCGCGCGTCCCTTGCCTGACCCTGACGATTCGCCGTTCCTCGAAGTCGCCCTGGCCGGGCACGCCGAGTGCCTCATCACGGGGAACCTACGGCACTTTCCCGCAGCGTTGACCGCAGGCGTGCGAGTCCTCTCTCCGAGTGCCTTGCTTGACGGGTACCGACAGCAGAAGAGAAAATGGGGTCAACCCTCGACTTTTAGCTTTGTATTGACAAGAATATGCATATAATGGGGTAGGCGTCCAAGCCTTGGTCCGCCATTTCTGCCGTACCCCCCCGTGTGGTGTCAGGCTTTAGGACCGGGAGATAGGCGTCCATTCCATGGTTTAACGCCACCTAAGTCAGCAATGTGAAGCTAAAAGTCGAGGGTTGACCCCATTTCAACAGCGAGCATAACCAGGACTCAGCCACCACGAACGCGGCAGGCGCGTTGCCCTCTCCTGGGCGGCGCCGGGCTGGTTCTGGCCCTGCTCCTGACGGGCGGGTCGCGGCTGTACGCCAGCAGGGTCGCCGTGGCCAACGTGACCTGGGCGGCGGTGCCCGCGGCACCTGGCCAGCGCGAGATCCGTCTGGACCTGAGCTGGGAGAACTCCTGGCGTAGCAGCAGCGGGCCGGCGAACCGGGATGCGGTCTGGCTGTTTGCCAAGTTTCGCTCCGGCGCCGCGGGCGCCTGGCGCCATGCCACCCTCAGCGCGTCCGCGAGCGACTACGCGGTGAGCGGTACGGGGGGCATCCCCGCCGCCTTCAGCCCGAGCCCCGATGGCAAGGGCGTCTTCGTCTGCCGCCAGGCCGATGGTCGCGGACCACTCCGCTGGACCGGGGTCTCCCTGCGCTGGCTGAGCGCGGCGGAGGCGGGCCCGGGTGGGGCTGAACTCGAGGTACGGGTTTTCGCGCTGGAGATGGTCTATGTGCCGTCGGGGCCGTTCTCTCTGGGCGACGGCGTCTCGCCCGGGCGTTTCCATGCCGGCGGCAATCCCGGACAGCCGGCGCTGATCACCGCGACGCCGCCGCGCCTCCAGAACGCGGCTGGGGGCTTGTGGGCCGAGCGCCAGGGCGCGGCCCCCTCCAGCGGCGCCAGCGCGCCTACCTGGGACCGACCGAGCGGCTGGCTACCACCGGCGTTCCCGCTGGGCTTCCAGGCCTTCTACCTCCAGAAGTACGAAGTGACGCAGGGGCAATATGCCGCTTTCCTGAACACGCTGGCGCCCCGTCAGGCTGAGGCTCGTGTGCCCACCCGAGAGGAACTCAGTGTCCGGCTTGGTACACGCCGTAAGGGCGGTCCCGCCAAGCCACCAGCGCTCCCCCGCTACACCCTTGCCACGACCGCGGAGGGTCGTTATGTCGCCGGGGCCCCCGAGTACGCCTGCGGCTTCCTCAGTTGGGACGATGCCAGCGCCTTCGCCGACTGGGCTGCCCTGCGCCCCCTGACCGAGTCGGAGTTTGAGAAGGCCTGCCGGGGCAGTGGGCTGAAGCCGGTGCCCGGAGAGTACGCCTGGGGCAGCCCCCGGCTCTCCACCCTATCAGACTTCCAGGGGATCGATGGCAGCGGTACGGAAACCGCGCTTCCGGGCGACAGCAACACGCTGTGTCAGAGTAGTATCCAGGGTCCGGTGCGGGTCGGCATCCATGAGGAGAAGCCCACTCGCGAATTGGCTGGGGCCTCCTATTCCGGCGGGCTCGACCTGAGTGGCAACGTGGCTGAATATGCGGTCTTGTTGGGCAGTCCTGAGGGCCGCGGCTTCACGGGCAACCACGGCGATGGCGAGCTGGACGAGGCTGGCAACGCCGACGTGCCCCTCTGGCCCGCCGCACGCATCAACGGCTCGCCGCCCGCCGCCAGCTCGGGACGCAGCCGCAATGGCTTCGGCAGCCGCGGTGGCGATTGGACCAGCCCAGCGCTGGAACTGCGGGTGTCGACGCGCAGCGCCGGCACCTTCCCGGCCAGCCGTCGCCTGGCCGGCAGCGGCTGCCGCAGCGGGCGCAGCGAGGTCATTGCGGCGCCCCAGGTCAAGTAGCCCGGTCCGGGGGCCAGGGAGGGACGGCCTAAGGCGCATTCCGTCGGCGAGGGAGCGACCGTGGCGATGCGGCCTACCGCGGCTCTGCACACTCGACGGTGATGGCCAGGTCCACGGCGCCTTGCGGCGCCAGCACCAGGGTGTCGCGGCCTCGGATGGGGATGGCTTCGCCGTTGGCGGACTGTGCGTGTTGTGGCACCCAGCCGTGCGGACAGCGCAAGCGCAGCAGGAGGCGCCTCGGCTGCCGGTGAGTCGGCAACTTCACCTGTACCCGGAGGCGGCCCCGATCGAGTTCGGAGTCGATGCGGTAAGAGACGCGGCCCCAGGGGGTGGGCGCGTTCGACACCGCGATATGCTGGCCCGCTGCCAGCCACTGTCGCGGCGCGGCGCGGTTCAGCCACAGCCGAGCACTGCCGGGGTCGGCCTCCACCAGCATCCACTTGGCCGCCAGCGGGACGGTGAGTTGGCAAGGCACGCAGTGGATCGAGTCCAAGGCGTCCAGCGAGGTCGATTCCGGCGCAAAGAAGGTGCCGCGTGCCTGGTGGTGGGCCAGGTGGGCGTAGACGGTCAGGAGGAACTTGCGGGGCAGGTCGAGTTCGAGCAGGCCGCGCAGCACGTTGTACACCGGCCAGTCATCCAAGAGCACGGTACGGCCGAAGGCCAGCCGCGTCAGGCCGAGCCATTCGCCGCCGTGCTGCTCGCGGTAGCGGCGGATCAGGTCGGTGTGCCGACGCGGCAGGATGCGTGCCGAGAGCATCTCGGGGTAGAAACGGTAGTTGGCATAGCCCGAGAGAAACAGCCACTCGGAAGGCTGTCCGGGGAAACAGACCGGATCAGTGAAGTTGCGGAAGGGCTCCGTGTACCCGGGCCAGGGCGGAATGAAGGGCGGCGAACTGCTCCAGACGATGGCGTGGTCCACCGCGGCAACGAGGTCCCGGCGGAAAGCACGGCACTCGCGCCGGAGGCGGCCCCCGAGCTCGCGCAGGCTCGCGTCGGCGCTGCCCTGGAGCACGGGAGCGATGTCCAGCAGGCCACGACAGGCCCAGGCGTTGCCCGAGAACCAGGCTTGCTTCGGCCAGCCGCGGACATCGTCTTCCGGGCAGCCGTGGATCAGGCCGCCCCCGGCGGCGCGGGCGTCAAGCAGGTGCTGGCAGAGTGCGGCAAGGCTCCGCGACCAGGCCGCGATGGCGGCCGTATCGCCCGAAAAGACCACGTAGCGGGCGATGCTGGCGAGCATCATGCCGTGCTCGGAGACGGAAGCCCCCGTGCCGCGGTGCAGCAGCGCGCCCTCGTCATTCAGAAAGTGGCGCAGGTGGTAGTCGAGGACGCTCCTGGCGCGCTCGAACAGCCCCCACTCGGTACAGGCGTCGGCCAGGGTGGTGGTGGTGGGCGGAAACGACTCGGTGGCGCGGCCGTCGTCGCAGAAGTAGCGCGTGGCGCCGTAGTGGGGGACCTCGCCGACGCGGGTGTTGATGGCTTTCAGGAGCCCACCGAGAGCGGCGTTGGCCAGGAGTGGCTCCGGCACCTCGAGGCTCATGCTGCCTTCCAGAACGCACCCGACCTCGCGACGCAGCGCCTCCAGGGCCAGGCCGAAGACGTCGGCGCCGATGCGTTCGGGGCGCGGCGCGGCGTCGGCCTGAAGCAGCCCAGCCAAGTCCGGGCTGGCGGGTTCCGGGACGCTGAAGCAAACGCCGCCGGTGGCATCGCCCTGCCGCAGCGCGCGGACAAACAGCGTGCTGCACCCGGCGGCGTCGGTGCAGACGAAGCTGGTCTGCTCCCAGTCACCCTGGCCGTCGGGCAAGGAGAAGAGCGTACGGTTCACCGGCAGGTAACCATCGAGCAGTTCCTGGCGGCCGGGCTGGCCGGCATAGGGCAAGCTCTCCCGCGCCGGATCGAAGAGGCAGCAGACCTCGCGGCGATAGTCCGTCTTGCCATTCTCCCTGACGGTGGTGTGGATGGTGATGCGCCCATCGGCATGGACGAGCAGCTTCCAGCGCGAGGTGGGCGTGCCGATGAAGTCCCAGGAGCCGTTCTGCGGCAGCAGGCTGGCGACGTGCTCGTAAGTCGGGTCACCCGGGCGGGCCAGCACCCGGCGCGCCAGAAAGTCTTGCGGGTCGGTCAGGAGAGTGTGTGGACCCACGGTCTGCGGTCTCCTTCTTCATGCCGGGAAATGGCATTCGGGGTGGCCGGTCAATACGATGAGCGGTCGGCCGCAGGAAACTCCGGCGGCATCAACACGGGGATGGCCTGCCGGCCGTGGCGACGGTACACGAGGAAGTCGCAGTCAAGGGTCATGACCACGCTGCTCTCATCCAATTCGGTCATCCGCACCAGGCAGGCGTCAGCCAGAGACATGGGCAGGTTGGCGTATTTCGTCATCAGGGTGGCCAGCGAGGTGGTGTGGGGCGAGACCTGAAAGGTCACCTGCAGCACCCCGCGTTCAACCAGTTTCAAGACCGCGGCGGCGCCTCCGGCGGTACCCCGCAAGAGGAAGCAGGCTTCCGCCAGCACCGGTTCACAGGTGGAGATCGGCGGCTCAAGCTCGCCCAACCGCGCCTTGGCCCAGAGGTGAAAGCGATCCTGGCGGTTAAGACCGGCCACCAGAGGTCCGGTATCCATGAGCACCCGTGGTCTCACTTGCCGAACCCCTCAAGAAGCTTCGGATTGTGCGACAAGTCGGCTGGCCCCTCAACACAGCCAACCAGGTCAGAGGCAAGCGTAAGGCAGGAGTCCGGATGGGCAGACGCCTCATCCAGAAAACGTTCCAGCGCCTCCCGGACCACGGCCGACCGGCTGGCGCCTCGACTCGCCGCCAGGCGAGCCAGTCGATGACCCAATACCTCTGGCACCTTCAGCGACATGGTCATCACGATCTCATTCTCCCGGGTAATACCACTACGCCATTACGGTATTATGTCACGCCGCGTGCGTCAAGGCCCCCGGGCGGCGGCGGGCGCAAGTCTCCTACAAGAGGTCAGGGCAGAGCAGGGCGTACGGCGAACCCCTCGCGGTCGGCCGCCTGACACTGCCGCTCATCGAAACCGGCGAACCGCACCTCGGCCGACCGTACCCGGTCCCGCACGAGCAGGGCCGCGGCCAGATGCAGTGCATCAAAGGCGCGCAGGGGGTGCTCCCTCAAGAGCCGGGCCGCGAGCCGATTCAACTCGGGCGAGACCTCGACTCGCACGAAGCCCTCCCAGTCCTCGTCGAAGCCGCGCAGAATCCTCTCGCTCTCCCCTGCCGCCAACACGCCTTCACGAAGCTTACGGTTGAGCGCCGAGTGGAATTCCGCGTGACCGATGACGCAGATGGCCGTGACTTCGGCTTCGCGGCGGAGTGCGAGTATGGCGTCAGATTCCGCCTCGCGGAAGTAGCACTTCACCAGAGCACTCGTGTCGCAGTAGAGGATCACCGACGCTCCTCCAGCACCAGTGCCGAAACCAGAGTGCCGACGCTGTCGACCGGCCTCGGCAGCGGCCGACTCCGCCCGACCGCCGGCAGCGTGATCAGCCCCTCTGCAGCCAGCGGCGTAAGCTGGTCCCGCAGCGACGTCTGCCGCCTGGGCTCGCCCACCAGACGGGCCATGGCCTTGCCATACTTTGTGATCGTCACATCCTCCCCGCGGCAGGCCAGGTCGACATAGTGACTGACGCGACCCTTGAACTCTCGGAGGCCCACGGAAGGCATGGCATCATCTCCATTGTAACCACAAAACGCAATGTAACCACATTGCCACGGCACGTCAAGACTGGCGCCGGAAGCGTCATGGCTGTTTCAAGAAACCGGGCTGGGCGTCGCAACAACCCGTGGTCTGTCTGCCGTATCGGGTGGCGCGAGAACACCCGCCGTCAGTCATGGCACAGGCGCCAAGCCAAAGCGGTGTCGCGGTCGCCGTCGGCGACCTTGCCAC
>CAIZKT010000194.1:0-9579 GCA_903933565.1 uncultured Victivallales bacterium
CGGCACGTCTCATTCCGGTAGGTCCGGCACCAGCCGGGGGCTGGGCTGACCCTGAACCCTGTTTTCCTCTCCGCCAGTCTCCCAGTCCGTCTCCTCCAGTCGCCGCTTCCCCGTCTCGCCGTCTCGCCGTTTCCTGAACCCCAGGACCTGAGGTGTCAGCCGCCACGGACCTGACCTGCGCTCGACAAGGGCGAGTTCCCGGAGTCGCGTCTCGGGGTTGTCTCAGGATCGGAGCGCGCCAAGGTCCCCGCTGGAGCGCTGTCCAGCGCGGTCCTGATTGCCCGGGCCTCCTCATCTTGCCAGGAATGACCAGGTCAGCGGCGTCTTGCCGCCGAGGGTCGCCTCGAGGCGCTGGTCCCAGGTGCAGCGGAAGCGGTCTGAGCGCGCGCCGAGACTCACGACGATCTCGACTCCAGCGTCCGCTTCCTGCGCGGTTACGCCGCTTACCTGCGCCGTCTGCCCCGCCGCGACCGGCTCGATGAGGGCGACGAAGCGTGCGCGGGAGCCTTCCCGCGTCAGCAGCACCAGCGGTATGGTCTCGGTCACACTAGCGCCGACGCCAGAGCCGGTGGTGACCGTGGTCGCGGGAGCCCCGGCCAGGGTCAGATGGAGATTGAGGCGTGCTTGGCTGAAGACGACGCGCACGGGGTCAGCGGTGCGGCCTTCTTGGGCGTTCTGGATATACTCGCCGCCGCGGAGTCGTCCCTTGAGTTCCGTAGCGGTCGTGGCGGCGGGGCAAGCGACCTTTTCGCCGCGGTTGTGGTACAGCCAGTCGAAGCGGTGGCTCTGGTCGGCGGTCAGTTCATCGATGATGAGCAGATAGGTCTCGGTCTGGAGTAGCGCTCGGCGCTGTCTGACGCCGGGGTAAGCCTGGTCGCACTCGGCGGCAGCAACCGCCAGTTCGGGTGTTGCGGAGAAGAGGTTCACGCGGGCGGCGACTCCGCGCTGGGATTCGCCATCGACGAGCACGGTGTTGTGGGAGATCGTGGCCTTGTACCACAGCCCGTGTATCGGCAGCCGGTAGGCCTGGCTGCGCGCTCGGCCGGGGTCGACGCCGAGTTCCTGGCCGTAGCCGAAGAGGACAAACGAGAGCTTGTCGAGGTGGCCGTGGTAGCCACCATACTCACCGAAGACGAAAGCGCTGGTCAGCGCGGCGGGCCCCTGCGTGCGCAGGATGGCATGGCCGGCGCCGGGGAACAGCTCGCTGCCCAGAGCCGCCGTGGCGGCAGACGCAGTAGCGGTGCGGCCGTGGAGTACGCTTTCCCACGTAGGAGTAGCGGGCAGCAACGCCAACAAGGCTGGGTCGCGGCTGGCCGCATAGGCCGGCTCGAAGAGGTCCGCGTGCCCCTGCGCCGAAGTGCTCACGTCGTCGCCGAAGCGTGGCAGGGTGCCATCGGGCAGGGTGTAGCGGGCGGGCAGGGTGAACAGGCTCTGAAAACGCGGCGCCCGCCAGAGGTCGATATCGAGCCGCCGGGCGGCTTCGGCCAGAACCACGAGCGCTTGCAGGGCGTAGAAGTGGTAGCCCCAGCTAGTCTCATACCACATGCCGTCTGGGGTTACCGAGTGCTGCATCTGGAAGAGGAAGCTATTGCCGGCTTGCGGCAGTCCTTTGGCCTCGATATTGGCAGCCTGACCGAGGAGCTGTTCCAGCGGCGAATCCGGGCCGCCAAGCACGGCTTTTCGCATCCAGGCTGCCTCACCGAGCACGGCGCCAGCGCTGAACAAGGCGGCGTTGTGCCAGCTCTGCCAGTTGTTGACTCCGGCCTTGTACTTGTCGATGGTTTCGAGCATAGGGAGGAGCAGGCCAGCGCGGATACGCTGGTGGTCTTCCGGGCTCAGTGCGGCGTGGTCGTGGACCAGGTCGTAGGCTGGGGCGATACGGGTGGAGAGGGCCGAGGCTTCCCCGAGTGTCTGCTCGAAGAGATGACCACCCGAGACCCAGCGCCAGGCCAGATTCCAGGTCGTGTTGGCGTGGTAGGGATAAGCGCGGTAACGCTCGGCGTAGCCCAGCAGAATGGCTCTGGCATAGGTGGCATACTTCGGGTCATCGGTGATGGCCGCGGCCCAGGCGGCATCCAGCAGTCCCTGGAGCAAGCGCTGGTGCCGGGCGGAGAAGAGCACATCATCGTAGGGAGGTCCCGAGTAGACCGTGGCGCAGAGCGGGCACTTGTGGTGGGTGGCGTCGACGGTCGAGAGCGCCACCTGACAGCGCTCGCACTGATACCACTGGTTGTGTTGCCCGCCCCGCGGCGGAAAGTCCGGCGCCTGGCTGACGGCGGCGTCTGCACGTCGGACCACGGCCGCGACCGCGTCGTGGGTCGGCCCTTGGGCGTTCCAGGCGGCTCGCAACCGCGATAGTTCGAGCGCGGTGCAGGCGATGCGGGGATAGGGACGCAGGGCTGACAGGGTCACTTCCGGGACGTGCCAGGCGGGTTCGGCGGCGGCGCTCACCAGCAACGTCAGGGCCGCGGCGGTGAGCCGCGTGGCGCGTGCGGCCACAAGGCTGAGATGGGGCATGGTAAACGTACCTCGACAGGCTCAGCCGGACGTCGTCGACAGCTTGCGCAGAACCAGGCAGCACATCGCCCCGGCGAAGTGAGTCTCGCCCTTGCCGAAGTGCGTCCGCGCGGCCAGGTCCCGCAGTTCCTCGGGGTCAAGGAAGGGCTCATGAAAGGAGTGCAACCAGAGGAGGGCCAGGCGGAATCCGCCGAACTGGCGGCGGACGTCCGCGCACACTTCGGGGGGCATGTGTCGCACCAGGTCGTAGATGAGCGCATACTGCCCATCCTTCAGCACCCGGCAGGTCTCGTTGAGGCTGGAGACCAGGTCTTTCCAGTGGTGCAGCGACAGCGTGGACACGACCAGGTCAAAGGAGGCGTCGGGAAAGGGCAGGGCGCCGGCGCCGGCCAGATGGAGTTCCACGGCCGCGGCGCCGGCCAGGTTCCGCTTGGCCGTTGCCATCATTGCTGGCGCAATGTCCACGCCGACAAGGGTTGCGGCGGGGAGACGCTGCCGGAGTGCGGCGAGGAGCCATCCGGGTCCAGTGCCGATGTCAAGGATGCGACCGCCTCGGACCCGCCCGGCCACCTCCTCGGCCACCAGCTCGTAATGCCGGCGAAAGGCGCTGGTCTGACTGACGCCGTTGTAAAGCGTCGACAGGGGCCAGAAGATACCCTGCGGGCGCCACCGTCGAAGCCAGGCTCTTGGACTGTCTGCCATAGGGTGCGGTCTCCGCCACAACATAGCATGGCTACAGCCCAGCGAGGCGGCCGGCACACACGGCAAAAGAGCGTGGCCCCTTGCCGAGACGGTGAAGCCTGCCAGATTACGGCAGGGTGGCCACAGCGTCGGGCTGCCCTCGCAACAAGGCGCTTGGCATCATGGCGCAGGAGGAGTGGAAGATGGTTGCTGTACCTGGTCGGATCGTGGCGGGTCTGCTGCTTGCCGGCGCCGTGCTCGCGGTGCGCTGTGCTGCCGCGGTGAGCCTTCCCACGGTATTCGGGGACCACATGGTTCTGCAACGGGGTGAACCCATTCCGGTGTGGGGGTGGGCCGAGCCGGGGGAAACGGTGCAGGTGTCGCTGGACCAGGCCACGGTGGAGGCGACGACCGACGCCGCCGGGGCCTGGCGGGTGGCGCTGCCGGCGCGGGCTGAGGGGGGCCCCTTCGAATTGACCGTGAAGGGCAAGACGGTGGTGACCTTGACGGACGTTCTGGTCGGCGAGGTCTGGCTGTGCTCGGGACAGTCGAACATGCAGTTCACCGTGCGCAGTGCGCTTAACTTCGAGCAGGAGAAAGCGGCGGCGACCCTGCCGCGGATTCGGCATCTGGGCGTGCCGCAGTCTCCCGCCTCGCTGCCGGGAAAGGACGTGAAGGCCTGCGCCTGGAGCGTGTGCAGCCCCGAGACGGTAGGCAATTTTTCGGCGGTGGCCTACTTCTTCGGGCGTGAGATCAGCCGGGAACTGAACGTGCCCGTGGGCTTGATCAACTCGTCGTGGGGCGGGACGCTGATTGAGCCCTGGACGCCACTGTGCGGGTTCCAGCAGGTGCCCTCGCTGAGTGGGATTACGGACCGGGTGGTGCTGACGCTGCCGTCGTCGGCGGCGCACAAGCGCGAGCTTGCGGCCCAGCTTGGGGTGGTGGGCGGTTGGCTTGCCGAGGCCCGCAAGGCGCTGGCGGCGCAGCAGGTGGTGACGCCTGGTCCGGAGTTCCCGAAGGGCCTGCTGCCCTTGCAGAGCCACCAGGATCCGACCACGCTCTACAACGGCATGATCCAGGGGTTGGTGCCGTTTGCGTTTCGTGGCGCGCTCTGGTACCAGGGCGAGTCGAACCACGGCGATGGCATGCTTTACGCCGACAAGATGAAGGCGCTGATCGGCGGTTGGCGGGAGATGTGGAGCAAGCCTGGGATGCCCTTTTACTTCGTGCAGATTGCGCCCTTCGAGTATGGGCAGGAGGCGTACGACGTGCTGCCGCGGCTGTGGGAGGCCCAGGCGGCCGCCGCCGCCATCCCGGGCGTGGGCATGGCGGTGATCCATGACGTCGGCAATACCAAAGACATCCACCCCGCCAACAAGCAGGTGGTCGGCAGCCGCTTGGCGCGTCTGGCGCTGGCCCGGACGTACGGGCGTCAGCAGCTCGAGGATTCCGGCCCGGTCTACCGCGCTATGCGCCTCGACGGCAGCCAGATACGCCTTGAGTTTGACCATGTGGGCAGCGGCCTTGCGGCGCGCGATGAGAAGCCCCTCAATGGGTTTGAGCTGATCGACGCGGACGGCGAGGATTTCGTTGCGGCCGAGGCGCGTATCGAGGGCACGGCGGTGGTGGTCTCCGCCAGCGCGGCGCCGCGGCCGGTGGCGATCCGTTTCGCCTGGCACAAGGTGGCCGAACCCAACCTGATGAACAAGGAAGGCCTGCCGGCCTGGCCGTTCCGGGCTGGCGCGGTGCCACGGATCGACTACCTGTCCCGAGAAGTGGCCGAGGCGAAGGATTTCGAACTGCTCTACGACCTCGACCTGAAGACCATCGGCCGCGACATCCGCTACAACGTGGACCGCAGCGGCGACATCAAGGGCGCCTTTGATCGGGTGGCCTACATGCTGGAGTTGCGCCGGGCTGGCGAGCGAACCCGTTACGTCTATGCCTCGATGGACGCCTTCACCGACGACCTGCGTAAACTGGGCGTGCCTACCCTCTCTTCGAAAGCGTACTTCCAGCAGATGGTGAAGGCTCTCAACGTCGTGTCCAACGCGGACGGGATGGTGACCGGCGTCGGCCTGACCGGCGGCGTGATCGAGTTCTGGCCGAACAACTACAGCCCCTTGAACACACTGCCTGTCGCCAATGCCTCCGGGGAGCTCTGGGACTTCGGCGACCAGCCGGTCGAGCCCAAGGACGGGCATGGCTCCATGCAGGTGGGCAATGCCGAGGCGAAACAGACGCTGTTTGCGCTCAATGCCTGGAACGCGGGTCCGGGGGCGGATCTGGGGATTGGGAACAGTCCGGCGACACCGGTTGTGGTCGGCGGCAACGCGATGGTGGAACGGACGCGCGATTGGACCTTCCAGAGCAATGCCAGCCGGTACACCGCAGCGCGGTTGCGGGTGCTGGTGCGTCTGCGGAAAGGGTAACGTTGGCGTGCCCCGACCCATCCAGGCGGGACGGCAAACCACGGCGCTGGCCGCAGCGCCGGAAAACGCAAGCGCGCTGGCCCCCGGGTTGCCGGAGCCAATGAAGCCGAGCCGTGGTGCGTCTCATGGCCGTACAGATCTCGGCCCTGGAGGCTGCCGGGTCCCTGCTGAGTCACCGCCGTTGACCTTTCCCTGGGCCGCTCCATGGTAAGGCTCGGCTTCTTGCCCATGCAATATCATCTTCCACTCCATGGCTCCAGCCGCCGCCGCGGTCTTGCGGCGGCCAGCCTGCTCGTCTGGATCGGCGCGCTGTTCTGTTTTCCATGGCCCGGGGCGGCCCAGGAAACGGAGCGCGCCCTGACGGATTTTACCGCCACGGTCGGCCGCTGGCAACGCCGGGAGTGGACCGCCCAGGGCCAGCCTCAGAGCACGCCCCTCGAACCGGCCGCCGCCACCCAGGGCGGGGGACGCTGGCTGCGCCTGCCTCTCTCCCTTCCCGGTCGCAACGAGTTCGTCGCTCCTGTCGAGGGTTCCTGGCAGGGCTGGCAGACGCTCACCTTCCGGGTCTTCCTTCCTGCCGGCCTTCCCGCCAACGCCGTCGTCTGCGTCTTCACCAAGGACCGGGACCACCTCTGGCGGCAGATTCGCAGGCCCGCACCGACCGAACGCGCCGCGCTGGTGGAGATCACGGTGCCCGTCGGTGGCCCTGCCGCAGCCAGCGCCTGGAGCCCGCGCGAGCATGAACGGCCCTGGCATCCGCTGACTCCGCGCTGCCTCATCGAGTATGGACTCAGCCTCGAGCTCGAGACCGGCGCTACAGACCGTTTTCAGGGTGACGCTTTTCTCGCCGCGGTCGTCTTGCGCCAACCCGGGCTCGTCCACCCCGCGGACTCGATCCGTGATCTCAACCTGACGCCGCATTCACCGCGGGTCGGTGAGCGCTTCGAGGTGTCCTTTCGCCTCGGCGACGACTACCGCGATCCCTTCCATCCCGATAGCGTCAAGGTGGAGGCGGCCGTCACCACGCCGTCCGGGACCGTGGACAAGGTGCGCGGCTTCTACGACGAAGACTTCCTCTACGACCCGCGGATAGCGGACATCACGCGCACCCTGACACCCTACGGCGCGCCCTCCTTCAAGACCCGCTACTGCCCGCGTGCCACGGGTCGGCACCGCATCGAGATCACGGCCACCGTGGAAGGCCGCGTGCTGACCTTGCCCCCGATGGAGTTTGTAGCCGACGCGCCGACGGTGGCCTACCGCGGTTCGGTGCGTCGCGACCCCGCGAACCCGAAGTACCTGATGTGGGAGGACGGCACCCACTTCTGGTCGCTCGGGCTGAATGTCCGCAGTCCGTTCGACACCCGTTACCTGCAGGTCGCCCCCTATTCCACCTGGCGCGACGAGGGCCTGCCGCTCTACGACCGGTTATTCAAGACGTACCGCGAGAACGGGATTCGGGTGGTCGAGGTCTGGATGTCCTCCTGGTGGATGGCGCTGGAGTGGATCAACGACTCCCCAGGATTCCACGGAGTAGGATACTACAACCCATACAGGGCCTGGATGTTAGACCATATAATGGAGCAGGCCGCGGCGAATGATATCCTGGTCATCCTGGTGCTCAATAACCATGGCAAGTTCGGCGCCCTCAACGATACCGAGTGGAGCCGCAACCCGTACAACCGCGCTAACGGCGGCTTCCTCGACAGTTGCGAGGAATACTTCACCAACGAGGCCGCCCGCGCCGCCTTTCGCCGCACCTGCGACTACATCGTGGCCCGTTGGGGCGCGTCACCCAATCTGCTGATGTGGAAGCTGTTTTCAGAAGTCGATCTGACCGGCACCAGCTATGAGTTCTACACCCAGCCGGAGGTAGCCGAATGGCACCGTGAGATGGGCGCCTATCTCAAGCGCATTGACCCCTGGCAGCATCTTACTACCACACACTGGATGCTGAGCTACTACCGCATCAACGACGCCATCGCGCTGCTGCCGGAACTGGATGTGCTCACCACCGATGCGTACTACCAGGGCGGCGGCACGGCCCAGCTTCTCGAGATGCTGCGTGGCGGCAACCTCTTTGCCGCGGCCAAGCAGAAGCCCCTCCTCATCACCGAGTATGGCGGTTCGCCGCACGCCGACTCCATGGGCAGCCTCATCCGCCAGGCTCACCTCGGCATCTGGACCGGCTTCTTCAACGAGGCGCCGGCGTCGCCCATGTTCTGGTGGTTTGCCCTGGTCGAGGACAAGAATCTCTATCCGCTCTACGCCGCGCTCAGTCGCTATAGTGCCGACGAGGACCGCCGTGGCCTCGCGCCGGGCCTCCGGGACCTCCCCGGGCGCGGGCTCACCGTCAGCGAACTGCGCGGTGACGACCGGCTTCTGGTCTGGGGCTTCGACAGTGCCTACTACCTCTCCGACGACGAGAATGCGGTTCCCGCCGTGCATGCCGAGGTCGTCTACGAGACCCCCGCTCTGAAACCCGGCGACTACACCGTGGAAATCTGGAACGTCACCGACGGCCGCCCAACCGACTCCGTCCCGCTCACCATCGCCGCGGGACAGGCCGCCCTGTCGCTGCGCCTGCCGCCCTTCAGCCGTGACTTCGCCCTGAAGATCAATCCCGCCGCGCCCTGAATCGCGTTGAGGGCAGGGGGAAGCCACCGCTGCGCCTGGGCTTCCATCTGCGGCGCGGCGGTCGGGGGCACCGATCCGGGGTCCGGCTCGCGCCGCAGCGGGCCAGGGCGCAGGGCAGTTCCGTGGCTGGTGACTACTCAGGTCTTAGGGTTCAGCAGTGCCTCCGGCTGTGGCCGGACATACCGGAATGAGACTTGCCGACGCGGGTCCGATTCCGATCCGGCCGGGACGCGGCGGATCGCCTGGAGGGCGGCCCTGCGTGGCCGCCGCGGCGCCGACGCAGCGGCGCCCTCCAACGCCCATCGTCCGCCGCGGCGGACTAAGGGCGGAAGGGGAAGCGCCTGGTGTTATACGAGGTTGCGGCAAGTCTCATACAAGGAGACGGCGACTGGGGGAGACGGCGACTGGGGGAGACGGCGACTGGGGGAGACGGAGACTGGGGGAGACGGAGATGAAAACAGGGTTCAGCAGGATCCCCGGCTGGTGCCGGACATGACAGTCAGAGAACTGCGATACTTCGGCAGGGGATTGTGAACTTCGTCATTGGGCCTTGGGCATTCCCCCGCTTCCGCCTCAAGAGCGTGACCAAACTGGCCGGTGAGAGTGGCCCCACCGCGAGGCTGGGCGGGGTACTGGTGTTCTTTCCACTCCTGTACCGGGGGCGTCTTGATGCGGCTTCCCTGATTCTAATGGTCACAAGAATGGCTACAATTCGGCCCTTTGTACCCCGATATTTCGGGGTGTTTCGGGAGGTTTCAGAGGCGGGGCAATTGCGGCGTAAGTGCTTGAATCTGAGGGGGGAAGGTGGTGCGCGCATCAGGACTCGAACCTGAGACCTCTACCGTGTGAAGGTAGGAGGATAGCTACGAATTTGACCTAGTGGTTACAAAAGTGGTTACAATTTGCCGAAACTGGGGGTACATTCGTTGCGGTCCGGTTCCCGGTGTTTCCCGAGGTTCCGAGGAGGACGGCAATGAGCTTGTTCCGCAAGCGGATGGCCAACGGCAAGAAGAGCCCGTACTACCACTATCGCACCATGGTCGACGGCCGGCTCTTCACGGGCTCGACCAAGTGCAGTGGGGCGGCCGAGGCCCGTGAGTTCGAGGAGAACTTCGTCAAGGACCTGCGCCGCGAGACCTCCGAGAAGGCGGTCCTGATCAAGATCCACGACAAGGTCTCCGGCGGCCGCAGAATCGAGCTGACCGACGCCTGGGGGCGCTTCCTGCGCAAGCCCCGCGACCGCGGCATGACCGAGGCCCGGCGCAAGGCGGCAGAGTCGCGCTGGAACGACTTCCTGGCCTTCCTGCGAGAC
>CAIZKT010000195.1:0-20500 GCA_903933565.1 uncultured Victivallales bacterium
ATGGCGAGGTAGTAGTTGCCGCTGTCCTCGCCGGCTTCGTGGACCGTGACGATATTGGCGTGGTCCAGCTTGGCGGCCAGCTTGCCTTCGTGCAGGAAGCGCTTGACGGCCTCCGGGTTCTCCGCAAAGCCCGGCGGCAGGATCTTGACCGCGACCTGGCGGTCCACCGAGAGCTGCTGGGCCAGGTAAACCTCGCCCATGCCCCCCTTGCCCAGGCGGCGTTCGAGGCGAAAGCCCGCCAGCGTGCTCCCGGCGGCGACCCGGGCTTCGGGAACCGCCACCGGCCCGCCGCACTGCGGACAATCAGCCTGGCTACCGCTCAGCGAGGCATCCGTTTCGAGTTTGCCCTTGCAGGCTGGACAGTGGAAGGAGAAGAGCGCGCCAAGACCCCCTCCGGCGGCGCTGCCACACTTGCACAACGGTAGCCTAGGACGCGGCTCGCGCACAGTCCAACCGCAGACCGCAGATACAGCTCAGCGCAGCCCCGCGCTCTCATCGAGGCCGAAGATCAGGTTGAGACACTGCACCGCCTGACCGCTGGCGCCCTTGGTGAGGTTGTCGATGGCGCTGGACAGGATGATCCGGCCGGTGCGGCTATCCAGGGCGCAGCCGATCTCGCACATGTTGGTGAAGGTCACATGCTTGGTATCAGCCAGGCCGCCGCGCGGCAGCACGCGCACGAAGGGCTCCGCAGCGTAGGCCGCGCACAGAGCCCCATGCACCTGCTCGAGCGTCACCCCGGGCTGCGCCTCGAGCAGAATGGTCGAGTGGATGCCACGATTAACCGGGACCAGGTGCGGGATGAAGCTCATGGCCAGTGAGCCTATCCCCGCGGCCACCGCCAACTCCTGCTCGATCTCGGGCAGGTGCCGATGCCCGGTCACCTTGTAGGGCCGCACGCTCTCGTTGCACTCGGGGAAGATGTACTCGAGGTCAACCTTGCGGCCCGCGCCTGAGACCCCGCTGAGCGATACCGCGGCGATGCCGCTGGTGCGGGCCAGGCCGGCACCCAATACCGCCGCCGTGGGCAGGATAATGCTGGTCGGGTAGCACCCGGCGCAGGCGACCAGGCGCGCCGCCCGCAGGCGTTCCCGATAGCGCTCCGGCAAGCCGTACACCGCCGTGCCGAGGAGCGCCGGCGCCGGATGCGGCGCCCCATAGTAACGCTCGTAGACCGCCGCGTCGCGGAGGCGGAAGTCGGCGCTGATGTCGATCACGCATACGCCGTTCTCCAGCAGCGGCACCGCATACTCTGCCGCCACCCCATGCGGCAGCGCCAGGAAGGCCACCTCGGCCGCCGCCGCAATGCCGGCAGCGTCCGGCGCGCTGAACCGCAGCGTGGATTCCATGAAGCGCGGAAACGCCTGGCCCAGCGGCTGCCCCGCGTACTGGCGGCTGGTGACGCAGGTAATCTCAACCTCCGGATGGCCCAGCAGAAGCCGGATCAGCTCCTCGCCGGAATACCCGGAGGCCCCAACAATAGCTGCCCTAACCTTGCCCATGTTCCGCCTCCCCTGCCGTAGGCCGAAGCCACCACAAACACAAAACCGGGTCGGCTTGGAATCGCCGACCCGGCTGAAAACACGAACATCTGAGAATCCGGCTCGGTCGCCGGACGGCCCTCTAGCGCTTGGAGAACTGGAAGCGCGCGCGGGCGCCGGGCTGACCGGGCTTCTTGCGTTCCTTGACGCGCGAGTCACGGGTCAACATCCCGCTTTCCTTCAGGACCGGGCGTAACTCCACCTTAGCGATCTGTAAGGCGCGGGCGATGCCGTGCCGCAGGGCGCCAGCCTGACCGATGTCGCCACCACCCTTGATGTTGGCAACAAAGTCGTAAGCGCCAGTGGTGCCGGTGATCATCAGCGGTTGCGTCACGTAGCTGCGCACGGTCAGGTTGGGGAAGTAGTCGGCGAACTCTTGCTTGTTCACCACCACCTTGCCCGTGCCCGGCCTCATCCGGACCCTGGCCACCGCACACTTGCGCCGTCCCACGGCAAGAATTTCGTCTTTTACAACAGCCATTCTGACTCGTCCTCTTTAAGCCCGTCAAGCCTCGGGGGTACCATCCCGCCGCGGCTGCGGCAGCCGGTTACAGCTCGAGCTTCTCTACCTTCTGCGCCTCGTGCGGATGCGTCGCCCCCGCGTACACCTTCAGCTTGCGGTACTGTGCCCGGCTGAGGCGGGTGCGCGGCATCATCCCCCAGATTGCCTGTTCCAGAATCCGCCCTGGGTTCTTCTCGCGGACGACCCTGGCGACCTGGCGCTTCAAACCGCTGGGATAACCCGAGTAGTCCTCGTAGATCTTCTGCGTTTCTTTGTTGCCCGTCAGCAACACCTTCTCCGCATTGACGATCACGACAAAATCACCGCAGTCCAGGTGCGGCGTGTAGGTGGGCTTGTGCTTGCCGCGCAGAATGTCGGCCACGCGCGCCGCCATGCGGCCCGCGACCTGACCTTCGGCATCGATCACCCACCACCGACGCTCAATCTTATCGACTTTGGGCAGGAAAGTTTTCATCGTCGCTAGCTCTAACCTAAAGCAGACTACACTGACTCTTCTCTGGTGACAAAGGGCCTTAACGTACCGCTCGTCCATATCCTTGTCAACTCGCGCCAACCCGTGCCGCGGAAACTTTCCCGGCGCCTGCCTCCAGCACCGCCAGCAGACCGGCCGCGCGTTCTGCCATGCACAGCGCCAGCCAGGGCAATCCGGCCGCCAGCCGGGCCAGGACCGCTGCCAGTTCGTTGCCCGCTGGGTCAGCCTCGGGCAACTCCAGGCGGCGCTGCCGACCGGAGCGCGTGACTACAAGCGCCTGGTCGCGACAGCCTTGTCCCGGCAGCCCAGGTCGAAAGACAGCGTTCCCGACCGCCTGGCCCAAGTCGGCCGCGATGGCAACGCGCCAGGCCGTGTCGAGTCGCCCTGCCTCGACCGTGACCTCGACCGTCACCCGCGCCTCCCCGGCCTGGAAACTCATGCCGTTCAGAGTGGCGCTGTCCGCCACGGGCGAAGCCTCGTCGGCCAGCCACAGTCCCAGGTCCAGGCCGGCGAACCACGCCTCTGCCGCCAGGGCCGGCGCCGTGGTGACCTGAAGGCGGGCCTCACGGACGGTGCCCAGGGTCCCGCCGCAGGCGAGTTCGCGCAGGCGCGCCAGAGCCGGCACGAAGCGTGTACCCCCCGTGACCGCCATGACGCAGCGCCGGCGGCGCCCCGCGGCGACGAGGCGCGCCGCGCCGTCCGCGGTAGCGGCAACGCGACCAGCCAGAAGCACCGCGGCACGGGGGCGACGCAGGACCAGGCCCAGAAGGTGCTGACGCTCCTCCGGCTCGGCACAGAGATCATAGATCGCTGCCGCCGGCAACTCCCTGGCGTCGTCCCCAATGGCCTGCGCCAACTCCACCCCTGCGTGCCGATACCAGGCGCGGTGGGCCTCGGCTCGTTCGCCCTGTCCAATCACCGTCACCCGCATCATGCCGTATTCCCCCGCACCGTGCTGAATCGGCTCGTACCCGGACCTGCCAACCTAGCGGAACCAGAATCGCGGCGCCAACCCCGCCGCCGCGCGAGCTGGGCTTGGAAAATCGGCACCCCAAACCAGGTCGATTTCATGGGGCGGTCACATAGATGCTGACCTGCGCCTGTTCGCGCAGCCGCCGGATGAGGTCGCCACGCAGCGTCTCGCGCCGGGCCTCACGCAGTTCGGTCAGGAGGGCCTCACGGACCTCGGCAAAGGGCCGCCTGCCGCCGGGCACGACGCTGCCGCCGCGGAGGAGGTGCCAGCCACTCGGGGTGCGCACCGGGTCGCTGATCTGGCCGGCTTCGAGGCTGAGCGCCACGCTTTCGAAGGCGGGTGGCAGACGCCCTTGGGGCAGCGGCCCCAAGTCCCCCCCTTGCATCTTGCTGGGGCAGTCGCTGTGGCGGGCAGCCAGGGTGGCAAAAGCGGTGCCGTGGGCGATCTCGGCGCGCCAGCCGACGATCTGCGCCCGGGCCTTGGCGACCTCCTCGTCGGGCGCGTCTTCTGGAAGGCCGACAAGCAGGTGGCCGACGTGGTAGGTGGCCGGACGGCGAAATGACTCGGGATGCTCGTCGTAGAACGCCTGGGCCGTCGGCTCCGTAGGGCTGTTCTCAGGCGGCGCAATGCTGGCGAGCCAGCGGTCGACGGCATCGTTCTCGGCCAGGCGCAGCGCCAGTTGGTCGGCCGTGACGCCCTGGAGCCGAAGCGAGCGCTCGAAGCCTTTGCGGCCCAGGCGCTGGCGCTGGTCTTCGACGAGACGTTGCCCAGCCTCCAGGTCGAGGGTAGCGCCGGCGCGCAGGGCTTCGCGCAGGACGAGCCGCTGGTTGATCATGCCATCGACCAGGTTCACGGTCCAGGCGCGTACCTGTTCCGCGGCAGGCTTGAGCCCGTTGGCCAGCATGGCCTGCACTTGGGGGGCGATCAGAGAGGTAACCTCGGCGCCGCTGAGCTGCTCGCCGTTGCCATAGTCCGCCACGACGGCGGGAATGAAGTCCAGGAGGTCCGCCGCGGTCAGCCCTTCGCTCTGGCCGTAGGCGGACGATGCCAAGGTAAACAGCACCAGGGCCAAAGGGATGGAAAGCAGCGAGTGCATGCGGGTTCACCTGGACGGTAGTGAGCGCGGTCGAGTGGTGCGGAGTTGCACGACGCAGCCCAGCAGGTCGGCGACCCCGGGGCACGGCGTGCGCCAACACCAGGCCTCCGCCTGTCGGGGCGAGAGTACGTACAGACTCAACAAGCGCTCCACATGCCGCGGCTCGATCGGGGTCTGCGCCGCGAGGGCATGCAGGTTGCGCACGGCGGTGGCATACTGCCCCGCACTGGCCGCGGCCGCGGCCTGCATAAGCTGCCCGGCGAGGCCGGCGGGTTGCCCCAGCGCCAGCGGGTCGGCGACGGCGCGCCAGGCAGCGGCGTTCATCTGCGGCCACGCCAGACAGACGCCGGCCTCGAAGGCGCGGCGAGAGGCCGGGTCTTTGCCGGTCAAGGCGCTGAGCCGGTTCAGCGTCCGCACATCCGACACCCAGGCGGCAGCCCAGGTTTGCACCAGCGGGTGCTGCGGTCGCAGTGCGGCAAGGTGTGCCAGCCGCGGTGCGACCTGCGGCGCGCCGCTCACCGCCGCGACCTCCAGTTCACGGACCAGGCACTCGATCACGGTCTCCTCTTCGCGCAGTCTGAGCCCGGTCAAGGCCGCGGTTTCCTTCTGAGCAAAGGCGAGGAAGGCGGGAGACTGGTCCAGCAGCGGCCGGTGCGGATTGAGCGCCCGCAACGCGGCTTCCGCGGCGTCTACGGTGGCAAAGGGGCGTTTGCCAAGGTACTGCTTGAAAGCAACCAGCGCCGCAACCGCGGGTCCGGCCTGAGACGCGGCACTGAAGGCGGGTCCGGTGGCATCGCGCACGCACCGACTGGCCTCCTCCACCTGACCCTGAAGGATGGCGGCGTTGATCTGGGCCAGGGCGAGGTGATGCTCGACTCGTTCCCTGGCCACGGCGGCAAAACCATCCTCAGGACTCGTGTCGGCGAGTCGCTCCAGGGCCCGCCGAGTCCGGGTCGGGTCACCCGCCAGAAGCGCGTCGCAAGCGTCGCGCAGCAGTTGCGAGTGCAGAGTGTCGGCGGCAGGCGGAACCTGCCTGCCGCAACCGCACAACGCCAGCCACACTGCCGACAGCAAGAAAATGCACGCCTTCAACTGGCAATGCCCTTTTGACCGGCCAAAGTTTGGAGTACTGAATGTCGGCGGCGACCCGGCCGGTCGACGCGCCTAAAAACATAGCACGGACGGGGGAGTTTCCCAGCCATGGCGGAGCGTGTCGACCAACGCCGACCTGAACACTTGCGCAGCGTCACCTTTCAGACCGGCTTTCAGAAGTATCCGGCAGGGTCGGTGTTGGTCGCTTTCGGTAACACCCGCGTCATTTGCTCGGTGTGTGTGGCCGACGGCGTGCCGCGCTGGATGGCGTCGGGAGAGGGGCGGGGCTGGCTCACCGCCGAGTACCAAATGCTGCCCGGCGCGACCGCGGAACGTTCGCAGCGGGAGGTCGGGCGGGGGCAGGTGTCGGGGCGTAGTTCGGAGATTCAGCGGCTAATTGGTCGCAGCCTGCGGGCAACGCTGGACCTGGCCCGCATCCCGGGGCGGACTCTGTACGTCGACTGCGATGTGCTCGACGCCGACGGCGGCACGCGCTGCGCCGCGGTTACAGGCGCCGGCGTCGCCCTCGAGTTGGCCCTGCTCAAGTTGCTGGAAACCGGCGCACTCCGGGACTGGCCCATGGTGCGTCGCGTTGCCGCCGTCAGCGTGGGAATCGTCAACGGCGAAGCCCTCCTGGACCTCTGTTACACCGAGGACAGCGCCGCCGCGGTTGACATGAATGTGGTGATGACCTCGAACGGTCAGTTCGTTGAGGTGCAAGGCACCGCCGAGCATGATCCCTTCAGCCGCGAGCAGATGAACGGGATGCTGGCGCTGGCGGAAAGCGGTTTGCAGGAGTTGTTCCGGCTGCAGGGCGAGGCCGTACGCAGCGCCGCCCATTGAGCGCCGGAGCCCATGAGCCGGATACGGATGTCAATGAGGATGATGGCCATGAAAAGCATGACGTGGGGAGCCGGCGCGGCGTGGGTGGCAATGCTGCTGTGGGCGGGTGCATGGACGGCGCGGGCACAGACTCCGGCCCCGGCCGTGGCCCCTGCTCCTGACCTGGTTCCGGCCGCAGCGGTAGCCCCGCCGGCGGCCGAGGCGGTGGCGCTTCCGGGTGCGGCGGCGGTAGCGCCGACCGCGGCGGCTCCGGCGGCCGAGGCGGTCGCAGTGCTGCCCTTGGCCATGCATTGCGGCAAGCTGGTTCGGGTAGACCGCGTGACCGGGGCTCTGCCCTGGATTGATCTGGACCGGGTGGCGGCCGAGGGCAATCTCGAGGCCGGCACGGGTGGCAAGGATGCGGTCATACAACGCGAACCGGGAGCCGGGCTCTGCTTTGCGGTCGCCGTCTTTGAACTGACCCGCGACCGCAGTCTGAGCAAGTACGATTACCGGATCGACGCTGGCGGCCAGGCCCACGAGTGCCTGGGACTCGGCACCGGCTCGAACCCCTTTGACGGGCGCCGCTGGAAGGTGTCCACGCCCGGAGAGGTGCGGATGCTGTTTGAAGTCCCGGCCGACCAGGCGGTGCTTCACCTGGTCCCGGCTCTGACGTCCAGCATCCCGCTACGGGCGGTAAGAGGCCTCGCGTTTGCCGAGGTGACCGCCTTGGCCGCACCGGCCCCGGCCGCAGCCCCGGCCGCCGCACCGACCGCCGCACCGACCGCAGCCCCGGCCGCAGCCCCGACCGCAGCGGTCGCCGCGCCGGCCGCAGCGGCGAAACCGAGCGCAGCGCCGGCCGCAGCAGCCGCCAAGCCCGCAGCGGCCGCAGCCGCAACCCCGCCGCCGACACCGGCGGCGGCCCCTGCCAAGCCCGCCGCCCCCGCGAAACGAGACGCACTGGAGTTCTGACCCGACGGCGGCACGCGCTCGCCCTGCGGGGGACGGCGACGGCGCGCCAGGCCGCCTGCCAGGGTTCCGCCAGCGCCGCGATGGATGCGCGCCGTTTTCGGGGTGATACGACGCAATGCGAACGGTGTTTACCAGACTGAGCGTGGTTCTTTTCGCGCTGCTCTTCCTCGGGGTTTGGGCGACCTCCGCCGGCCGGGATTTGGCGCGCGGCGTCGCCTCGGGCATGACGACACCGTTCACGCATCTGTGGAATGGCTTCGCCGAGAGGCTCTGGACCAGCGTCGCGACCTGGGCCGGGAAGGGACCCGACGAACACCTGCGTCAAGAGCAGTCTGACCTGGCGCGACTACGGTTGGCGGCGGCTGAGACAGAGGAGTTACGCCGCCAGAATCAGGACCTCCGCGCCTACTACGGACTGCCGCCGCGTAAGGGCTGGCGCGTGCTGCTGGGTGAGGTCATCGCGCGCGATCCCGCGACCTGGAACCGTGGCTTCCGCATCGACCGCGGCAGCAATGACGGCGTGCTGCCGGGGTGCGTGGTCATGGCAGACGCCTACGTGATCGGCCGCGTCGAGGAGGTGCAGCCCGGCAGTTCGACGGTCCTCAGCGTCGCGGCCCGCGGCTGCCGCCTTAGTGTGGTGCTGGAGGGAAGCAAGAACACGGGCATTCTCGAGGGCGGCGGGGTCGGGCGCTGGCTGCAGGCCCCGGAGTGCGTGGTGGACTTCCTGCCGCGGGAGACGGTCGTCGCCGCCGGTGAATGGGTGTGGACGTCGGGGTTGAGCGGCAGCGTGCCGGGAGGGCTGGTGGTCGGGCGCGTGGTGCCGCGGCCTGACGAGGATGCGCCCGTGCTGGAAACCGTGCAGGGCACCCATAGCCGCGTCTGGATCGCTCCCCTGGCCTCGTTCGGACGGCTGGGCGTCGTCGCGGTGTACTGTCCCGATGACCCCATCGGGAAGCTATGAATTCAGCGGCCGGGACTGGCAGCGGGCGGGCTCTTGGCGGCGCCCCGGTCGAGAAGACTCAGCTCGCCGACGGGGGTCACCTCGGGCGCTTCTGGGGTGCCGGAAACCAACGCGAAACCCGTGCCCGGCACACGGCGCGCCAACGCCTCGGCTAGCTCCCGCCCGGCGACATACACCGCCGTGGAGAACACGTCTGAATCAACCCCCCGCGGGGTCACGGCCGTCACCCCTGCCAAGCCGCTGACCGGACGCCCTGTACGCGGCTCGATGATATGACCTATCTCTTTTCCCTGGATGATGATACGACGCTCATAGTTGCCACTGGTCGAGACTGCGCGCCCGGTGATGCTCAGGCGGTCGAGCAGCGTTTCCGTGGCGAAGGGATTGCGGACGCCAATGACGAAGTACGGACGCTGGGGCGGCGGCGTGGGGGTGCAACCGACGTTGCCGCCGAGGTCGACCAGGGCCGGCTCCAGGCGCTGGCGTGCCAGAATCGCCATGACGCGGTCCAGGGCGTAACCCTTGGCAATGCCACCGCAATCGAGGCTCATGCCGTCGACGCTGAAGCGGACGCTGCGGGCCGTATCGTCGAACTGCACTCGAGGCAGACCGACACAGGCCAGGGCCGCCTGAATCTCGGCCTCGGAAGGCAGCGTGTCGCGTTTGCGGTGGAAGCCCCAGACGGCCATGAGGGGGCCCACCGAGATATCGAAAGCGCCAGCGGTTTGGAGGTAGGCCTGCCGGGCGGCCTGCAGCACATCCCAAAGCAAGGGAGAACAGACGACCGGTCCCCGCGCGGCGGCAGCGTTCAGCCGGGCCAGTTCGCTGGTGGGATCGAAACGGTTGAGGGTGCGGTGCAGTTCCGCCAGTTCCTGAGCGCACTCACGCAGCGCCGGTTCGGCGCGGTCGGCAGAGGTCCAGAGCGTGACGCGGGCGTAGGAGTCGAACACCGCAAACTCGCGCACGACCGGATCAGGGACAGCAAGGCGACGCCGTGAGGTCCAGAGCAGCACGCCCAAGGCAACGACAACGGCGCTCACCAGCGCAAGCCTGAGGGCCTGTTGGCGCCTGCTTCTCGAGGCGACGGTGACCGCAGGGCTATCGGGGTTCACAAGATCGGGTCCTTATCTCACGGGTGCCGAAGCATAGTGGCGCCTCGGCGCCAATCCAAGTCGGCGGTTGCCGGACTTGCGCTCTGGCGCCGCAGAGCCCACATTAGCGCCGGACGGGCGGAGCTCAGGCGTCTCCTTCGCGGCTTGCCGGGTCCGGCTCGCAGCGCGTGTGCTCGGGCCCTTGCTCTCGCCCGGCGCTATGGCAATCTTGCGGCAAGGCGCCGCCGGGTCTCCGCTGAACGGCGGACGGACAGTCAGGTCAACAGAGGAGTAGGCACGATGCTGAAGCTAGGTCTGGTCGGAATCGGTCGCGGCAGGATGCTGCAAAGCGTGGCCCGGCGACAGGATGTCAGCTTCGAGGCGGTCTGCGACCTGAAGTTTGCCGACCCCGCGGCGCGCGATCGTGCCCTGGCGGAGCTCAAGGCGGCAGGCATGCCGTTCAGCCAGGCGTACAGCGACTACGCGCGCTTCCTGGAACACGACGTGGACGTGGTGCTGGTCGCCTCCCCTGCCCCGCTGCATGCGGCCCAGAGCATCGCCGCGCTGCGCAGCGGCAAGGATGTGATCTGCGAGGTACCGGCGGTCATGAGCCTGGACGAGGCGCGCGATCTGGTGCGGGCGGTGCGACAGAGCAAACGACGCTACCTATTTGCGGAGAACTGCTGCTACTGGGGGTTTGTGCGGGCCTGGAGCACGATGATCGCCGAGGGCCGCATCGGCACGCCGTACTACCTGGAAGGCGAGTATATCCATGATGTGCGCTACCTGATGCGCGATGAGACCGGCGGGCAGACCTGGCGCGCTTCACTGTCGCCGATCCGCTACTGCACCCACGAGACGGGCCCCCTGTTCGACATGCTGCAGGACCGCGGCGTTTCGGTGACCTGCATGGAAACTGGCTCCTTGGTGCAGCCCGAGTTCTCGGCGCCGGACGCCGGGGTCGCCCTGGTAGCCATGGGCAAAGGCGCCGTGGTCAAGCTCCTGGCCTGCTTCAAGAACGCGGTGGAACCGGCCTACCATCGCTACCTGGTCTTCGGCACCAAGGGCACGCTCGAGACCAAGAGCACCGAGGCGGTCACCTACGCGACTCTGGGCGACATCCCGCACCTGCAGGGCCGCGTCAGTCTGCCGCTGGGAACCGCCATGAAAGGCCACGCCGCTGCCGGCGGCCACGGCGGCGCCGACGCCGTCATGCTCAACGACTTCCTCGACGCGCTGGCAAAGGACTTGCCCCTGCCTATCGACGTCTACCGCGGCCTGGACTACACCCTACCCGGGGTCTGCGCGGCCATGTCGTCCGCCCAGGGCGGGGCACCGGTCGCGATCCCCGATCCCCGTGCCTTCGTCTGAGGATCTCTGGCGTGACCTGACGCCGTCTACGGGTGCTGCGTGAACCTCAACGAGGCTGACACCAGAGCCAAGCGCGGCGGCACCGGGCATTTGCGGGGGAGGCCTGAGATGAGGAACACGGACGGGGAGAGGAACACGGACGGGCACGGACGGACACGGACAGATGCAGAGGCACGGACGGGGGATGAGGGGCTGATACCAAAGCATGGCGGCTATCGGCAGCTCAAGACCTTCCAAATCTCCGAGCTGATCTACGATGTCACGGTGCGTTTCTGCGACCGCTACATTGATCGGCGCAGCCGTACCCACGACCAGATGGTCCAGGCGGCGCGCAGCGGCCGACAGAATATCGCGGAGGGTAGCGTCGATTCAGGCACGTCGAAGAAGATCGAACTCAAGCTCACCGGTGTGGCCAAGGGTAGCTTGGAGGAGCTGCGTCTGGACTACGAAGACTTCCTGCGCCAGCGCGGCCTGCCGCAATGGGAACCCGATCACCCGGTGCTCCAGCGCTTCAAGGCACGACGTTGCGCCAGCCTGGAGGACTTCCGTGGCTGGGTAGCCGAGGAACGGCGACTCGCCACGCAGGAGAGCACGGACGGGCACGGACGGACACAGACGGAAGAGGCTCATCCCGGCGGGACTCGGCCGGGACCGTGCAGCGCCCCCGGCGTCCGTGCCGGTCCGTGCGAGTCCGTGTCCGTCCGTGTTTCCCCGCGCCGGTCGGTGCCCTCCGCGGTCCTCGCCGCCAACGGCGCGCTATCTCTGCTGAATCTCTGCACCTACCTACTCGAGCGCCAGTTGCAGGCCCAGGCTGCGGCTTTCGAGCAGGACGGCGGTTTTACGGAACGGCTTTACCGGCAGCGCAGTCAGCGCCGCCAGACGGGGAACGGCTGAGCCTGGCGATTGGGTACGCAGCCCCGTTGGGGCAGGATACGCAGTTGCACCTGAGTAGTCACGACCGTGCTACACGGCGCGGTTAGGCATTACGGCGCGATCATGACCACTGCGGTGTCGTTGGGGGGAATGGTGAGGGTCGGCGGCTCGCCGGTCGGCGGCGTGCCACGACAGAGGCGCTGCACTTTCCACCCCTGACGCAGGGTCAGTTGGCAGGTGGCCGCTACGGGCTCGTAATTCACCAGGACCAGGATCCTGGACGTGTCATGGAGGGGGTGTTCCGTGAGCCCGACGCTTGGGTTGTCCTGAGACGCCATCTTGGCCGTCGCTACGCCCGCGGCGGCGCGGCGGTAGAGCGCGTGGTAAGGCGGCGCGGCGGGCGCGAAGGCTCCCGGGGTCTCCGCCAGGGAGAGTTCCACGGGCACGGCGAGGAAGAAGACCCGGCCGCGGCCGTGGGTGTGGACGGTGAAGGCCGGGTTGCCATCCGCCTCGGTGGCGAGCACCTCGGCGCCCTCGGGAACCAGTTCGAGGCGGAACGGCGAGCGGATCGATAACTCGGTGTCGGACAGGCAGAGGCGGGCGGGAGCGGTGCGTTTTGAGCGAGTCTTGACCCGCAGCCCGAACCACTCGCTGAAGGGTGACAGCAGGGCGTCATTGCAGGTGACCAGCACGGTGGCGCCGCAGGCAACCCGCTCCAACAGGCCAGTCCAGGCGCGCCGACTGAGCCCTTGGTCGCCGCAGAGCGCGGGCACCAGATAGAAGTCACTCTCGGGAAGAGCCTGGTCCCCGAAACAGAAGCTGAGATCGAGGCCGGCCTGGCGCGCCAGGATGAAGGCGCTGAAGGCGGCGGCCCAGCAGTCCTGACCCTGGCTGAGGATGCAGACGCCGTCCACAAGCCGGGGCGGCAGTGCCGGGAACGGCAGGTGTGCCAAACAGGAGCGGAAATCAGCGAAGCTGCCCAGGACGGGTTTGGGGCTGCGGTCGGAGCGGAACAGGCCCAGCTCGCGTTCGACGCCGTTCCAGTCGTAGGGCGCGTGTTCGAGGCGGTCCTGGTCATAGGCGCACCACCAGAGGAAGGCGCGGCAATCGTGGGCCCAGGCGCTGAACAGCACCGTGCGCACATAGGCCGTCGCCACGTCGTCGCTGCAGATCATGGGTCCGAGGGTGCCAATCTCCTCGACCACACACGGGCGGCCGCCGACATCGCCGTAGAGGCGGCTTTCGGCCGTGGCATGCAGGCCAGGCCGGAGGGTGTTAAGCGGGTCCTGATTGCAGTAAGGAGTGAAGATGGGGTAAGGGTGGGTCGTCAGGATGTCGGTGAGTTCTGACTGATCCTGGATGCGCCAGGGGGAGCCCGCCGTCGGCGAGAGGCCGTGCATGCTGGAGACCACCGGTCGGCTGGGGTCCTCGGCGTGCAGAGTCGAGGTCAGCGCGTGGGTCCACAGCCAGGCCTGGGCCGAAGAGGTCACGGAGCCCATACAGTTGCATTCGTTGCCGAGAGCCCATGAGGCGATGGCCGGGTGCTGCCGGAAACGCCGCACGAAGCCGCGGACAAAGCGGACCTGCCAGCGCATCGCCTCGGGGTCAGTGAGCACATTCAGCCCCTCCAGGGCCGGCGGGACGTAGAGCCGGCCACTCATCCAGCCGGTGATCAGAGCCGGGGTCAAGGCCAGACCGACCTCGTGTGCGGCGTCCGCCAGAAACTGGAAGTGCTCGAGCGCCAGGGGGTCGAGGCCATCGGCGTCGGGAGCCAGGGGCGCCTCGCCGTGGCGATATTGGCGAGGGCTGCCAGCGGCGCCGCGCAGAAGAGTCAGCGGCTGAAAGTCGGGCCACAGGGGAAACACGCGGAGGAGCTGCAGCCCGGCCGTGGCGAGTTGTTGCAGGTCCTGGCGCACGACCTCGGGCTGCCAGTCGACCCACATGCGGGTGCCGACATGAGAGGCCCAGTAGTTGCACCCGAGCACGAACTTACCCGGGGCGCGATAGTCAAGACCGTCCATGTGTCAGCCTTTGCGGTTGGCGCAGCGCCAGGCGGGAGGGGCGCGGTTGGAAACGGGCTCAGTCAGCCTTGATCGTCACCCGCGGGGTGGCCGGCGACACCTCGGCAGTGACGGCTACCGTCTTCTCTCCCACCTTCGCCGAAATGCGGTAGCTGCCGCGGAAAACGCGCAGAGCGAACTGGCCCTTGGCGTCCGTCGTGCCCTGGCCGCGGGTCAGCCACTCGGAGGTCAACAGCGACTCCACCAGCTTGCCGGCCTTGCGAGGGGTCAGATCCGCCTTGTAGAGCGCGTTCTTGGGGTTCAATGCCGCCGGTTCCCAGGGGCTGGAGAAGCTCACCCCGGCCACGATCTTGTGGGAGAAGAAGAGGGTCACAAGGTCCTTGAGCATGGCTTCCTGGGTGGCCTCCTTATCCGCCTCCAGTTCCAGGCTGGTGATGAAGACCGGGACCCCGGGGAGGCCAGCGGCAATCAGGTCCAGGCGCGTCTCGATGGCCTGGGGCGCCATGTAGGGTCGAGACAGGGTGGCCCCAAGGCAGATTCCCGCGACCCGACAGCCTTCAGACCGCAGCCAGGCAACGAACTCGATCATCTCCTCGATGCGACTGGTGCTGGGCAGGAGCAAGGCCTCGGAGTCACTCACCAGCAGGGCGGCGGCGGGGTCCTGTTTCTGGGCGATCTGCCAGGCGCGGGTGAGACTGTCGACGCCGATCACATCGTAGATTTCGCTGCAACTCAGCATGCCATGCAGGACCACCCACTGAGCCATCTTGCCCTGGTGGGCCTTGACGACATTGCGCACATGGTCATCGACCGCCTGCAGCAGGGCCGCACGCTCCAGGCGTCGGCAGGCGGCCGGCGCCTCTTGGAAGGCCGGGATGAAGGCCGCGTAGCCACGGAACTGCTGCCCGCGCGCTTGGGCCTCGGCAACCAGCTTGGGAGCCACGTCGGCGCCCCACTCCGCGTAGTTGCTCCAGATCAGGGCATCGGTGACGGTGACGATCTGGAACAAGCCCGGCTGGCCGATCTTCTCGCGGAATTTCAGCAGGCTGGCGCGCCCCTCGGCGGGGGAACGCTTGAGGAGGGCGCCCGCCGCGGTCTCCGGCAGGTCATCGACCAGCAGGGCAGCCGGGACCTCAACGCCCACGAGGAACGGCCGGCCCGTCTGTTCCACCGTGATCGCCGCGTCGGCCGCGGGGGCGCCAGCCAGCGTGACTTCGACCTGCAGTTCGGTCTTGCGCTCGCTCTCGATGCGGGCCAGGACTTTGGTGCGCCAGTCGTTGTCGTAGTAGTCCCCGCCGAAGACGGGCTGGTGGTTGGTTTCGATCGTGGCCAGGTCGACGTGCTCCGCGACCAGCACCGCAGTCAGGTTCCGGATTTCCAGGGTGCCGCGGACTTCGGCAAGGTGGAAACTCAGCGAACTCTCGTCGGCGGCAAGGTCTTCGGAGACGGGGACGGCGACCATGCAGGGAGTCCAGGCCTCAGTCGGCTCGCTGAGGCGTAGCGCCAGGAACTTGGGCCAGGGGGCCGAATCTTTCTGCCAATAGACATGGAAGGCGTAGCCGTTGCTGATCTTGTACTCGAAGCCGAGGAAGAGGTTCCGGCCTTTAGGCAGAGGGACGGACAGCTTCTGTCGCAGTTCGAGCATCCAAGGCTGCGCATGGGCTCGCGCCACGTTGACGGTCAACACCGCGGAGGTCTCGTCCTTCCCTGGCGCAGCCACTGCGAAGGTGCCGAGATCGCCGGTGGAACGGGTTACCCAGTGCCGGGTGCGGTCGGGGCTCGCCATGAAACTGCCATTGCGCAGCAGCGGGACCCCCTCGGGGACGGTGAAGGCACCGAGCGGCAGGGAGGTGACGGCCAGCAGCGCTCCCAGCACCGCCAGCCGTGAGCGGGCCAGCCGCGCCGCACTCCGCCGATACACGTCATGATGTCTCATGCTGCCACTCCTCGCGTTTGGGGCCAGCGCCCCCGTTCCGGGTCGGTGTGACGACTCAGCCGTAAGTGACGGCCACATCTCGGCCCCGGCGGGCCGACTGGTAGATGGCCAGGATGAGGTCCACGGCCTTGCGGGCGCTACGGCCGGTGATGGAGGGGTCGCGGTTGTCCTTGATGGCCTGGATCAGGTCGGCGATCAGGAAGACGTGTCCCTGGGCGGGCACGACCTTGTTGTCGCCGGTGCTGCCGTCGTCGATGGGTTGCCGGGTAAGGTCGACGTCTTTGGCGCGGGCGTCAAACTCGGTGGCCACGGCCCAGCGGGTGATCTTGCTGCCGGTGCAGATGATGCTACCGACATCGCCATGCAGCTCGATGCGGCGGACCTCGCCGGGGTTGCAGGAGGTCGTGCCGACGATCGTGCCGAAGGCGCCGTTGCGGAATTGCAGGCAGGCGACGCAAGTGTCTTCCACCTCGATGTCGCGGACCTTATGGTCGGCACGGGCGAAGACGCGCTCGACCTCGGAGTCGACGACCCAGGTCAGCAGGTCGACGCCGTGGACGCCCTGGTTCATAAGGGCACCGCCGCCGTCGAGGGCCCAGGTGCCGCGCCACCCGGCGCTGGCGTAGTAGGCCCGGGAACGGTAGTCTTTGAGGAAGGCGTCAGCGAGGGTCATCTTGCCCAGCACGCCGGCCTTGACCGCCTGACGGATGCGGATGCTCTCGGGAAGGGTGCGGCTCTGGAAGACGCAGCCCATCTTGACGCCAGCGCGCTCGACGGCGTCGATCATGCGACTCATGCGGTCGCGGCGGATGTCCAGAGGCTTCTCGCAGAAGACGTGCTTGCCGGCGCGGGCCGCGGCAATCACCCCATCGGCGTGCAGGCCAGAGGGTGTACATACGCAGACGACATCGACAGCCGGATCGCGCACCATCTCCCGGAAGTCTTTGTAGAAAGCGCCCGCACCGTGCTCTGCCGCAAAGGCGCGCCCCTTGGGCTCATCAATGTCACAGACGGCCATCAGTTCCGCCTCAGGGCAGGCTTTGATGGCTTGCACATGAGTTGGGGCAATCACACCGCAACCGATCACGCCAAAACCGAACTTGCCGTTCCGCATGTTACTGCGCTCCTCTTGCGTCTTCTTGCGGCCGCGCTGGCCAGCACGGGCTCAGCGTCCGGGCGGCCTTGGGAAAGGAACCTCCCCGGCGGGGTCACGTCGTCAGTTTGAACGTCACTGTAATCGTGCGGCTCGCCCCGTCCAGGCCGAACGACCCGAATCCCGGTAGCGAACTCAGCGCTGCCAGCAGTTGCCGGATGCTGGCGTCCATCGGGGTAACCCCGCTGGCGCCGACGACGTGGGCCTCGACCACACGCCCGTTCGCGGTAAGCTTGAGCGAGACTCGCACGGTCGGGTTGCCCCCGCCGACTTCGCCGCGCGTCGGCTGAGCCCAGAGCCGATAGAGTTCCGCGCTGAGAGCCGCGTGCCAGCGCTGCTCGTCGTCGGCATTCTTGGCAGTGCCGCCAGGGCTGCCGCCGGGACTGCCATTCGGGCTGCCCGCTCGGCCGACGCTGGGTGTACTATCGATGCGGACGGCTTCGAGCCCCTTCTGCAGATTACCGGCAATGCGGCGCGCATCAAACGTGGGCAGTGGCGTGAGCGACCGCGGCTTAGTCGTGGGGGGGGGGCTGGTGGCTGACTTCCTGATGTCCTCCGCCGTGCGATAGGTCTTCTTGGGCGGGGTCGGCGTGGGCTTTGCCAACGCTGGCTTCTCGACTGTGGGCGGCACCGGCTTGGGCGGTACGGGCTTGGGCGGCACCGGCTTGGGCGGCACCGGCTTGGGCGCTACCGGCTTGGGCGGTACGGGCTTGGGCAACTCCGGCGGCGGCAGGACCGGCTTCACCGGGTCAGGCTTGGGGACCACGATCTTCACCGGTTCCGGTTCGGGCTTGGGCAACTCCGGCGGCGGGGGCACCGGCGGCACCGGTTCAGGCTTAGGGACCACGATTTTCACCGGTTCCGGTTCGGGCGGGGCCGGAGTCGGGGGTTCCGGCGCGGGCGGGGTCGGCTGGGGCGGTTCCGGGGTCGGGGGTTCCGGCGCGGGCGGCTCGGGGGCGGCGGGCGGCGGCGGTTCCAGGCTTGGCGATACTGCCGCAGGGGGCAGGTTCAGCGCGGCGACCGTGGCATCGTCGAGTCCGGCCACGAAGACCTCCTCGCCCAGGAGCGGGGGTGCCTCCTCATCCCGGATGAAGCCGGAGGTCAGGAGTAGGGCAAGCAGGATGGCGTGGATCGTGACCACCACCGCCAGGATCTTCCGGGTTGGTGCCTGCCAGTCTCTCATGCTTGCCTGTCTGGCCGGCGCACGCTCCGGCAACCGCCCTCAGCGCTCCGGCTGCGTCGCCAGCTTGATGCCCTTGATCCCGGCGTGGCGGACGGCTCGCATAATGTCGACGATATGCTTGTAGGGCTGCTCGCCGTCGGCCCGGATGACGGCGGCCACCTCGGGTCGCTGCAAACGAATCTCGGCCAGTCGGGTGACCAGCACCTCGATCGACATCACCTCGCGCTTGAAGAAGATTCGCCCTTCGCGGTCGAGGTTGATGATAAGGGGGTCCTGGTCGTCCCGGATCCGCTCTGCCGTATTCATCTCCGGAGGCGTGACGTCGGTCTGAAACTCCAGGACCGGGACCGTCACGATGAAGACGATCAGCAACAGGAAGGTCAGATCGATCAACGAGGCGAGGTTGATCTCCGTGACGGGCTTCAGGTGCCCCTGTCCCCTGGTGCTGAACTTGCCCATGCCGGTATTCCGTGCCGCCGCGTGCCGTTTACGGCTGGGCGTTGGTCGCGCTGTCTGTCTTCTGTAGCCTGATCTTGGCCACGAAATCGTCGGTGAAGTTATCCATCTCGATGTTGGTACGCTTCACGGCATTGAGGATAGCATTGAGTCCCACGACCGACGGGATCGCGACCACCAGGCCAACCACGGTCGTCAGGAGGGCGCCGCAGATGCCGGGGGCGAGGATGGCGAGGTCAGGCCGACCCTGCTGGGCCATACCGACAAAGGCCAGCATGACGCCCCAGACCGTGCCCAGCAGGCCGAGGAAGGGGGCGAGGGTAACAATCGTGCCAAGAGTGCCCAGACGTTCTTCGATGAGCAGGTTCTGTTTGGTCAGAACCCGCTCGATGACAGCCTGGACCTTCTGGATTTCATGGTCGGAAAGCGGTCGCGGCAGCAGTCGGCGCCGACAGTAGAGATCCACCTGGGTGGCGTCCACGGCGAGGATATTCATGATCTCGTCCAGCGCCGCGAAATAGGCTTCAGCGAGGGGACCCTCAAAATCCCGTTCGCGCAGGGACAGTTCAAGCAGTGAATCCGCGACGATGAACGGGTCCATGAAGGTGCGGCAGGCGGTGCGCACCCGGCCCAGCGAAACGGCCTTCTCCCCCATGATGCTCCAGGCATAGACGCTCAGCAACAGCAACAGCAGGACGATGCCTTTGGAGATCAGGTCGCTGGTATTGTAGGCGTAGAGGGTGCTGTTCGCGAAACTCTGCAGTTGCTGTGTGAGGCTCATCGCTGCGGGCGACCCGGTTATTGCGGGAGAGGATGCACGTCCACCAGGAGGAAAAACATCTCAATATGTTGATGTTTGGTCCTGCAGGCAAGCGGCCAGGCGGACAAAATCGGCCGGCGAGAACTGCTCGGCCCGGGCCTCGGGAGACAGTCCGGCGCGCGCCCAGAGAACACCTGCGACCGGCGCTCCGCCCAGGCGTTCGGCCAGGACTTTGGCCGCTTTCTTGCGGCGCTGCGAGAACGCGATGCCCGCCAGCTCTCCCGCCAGTCGGCGAAGCTCAGCCGGGACCACCTCGGAGTGCCGGACGAACCGCATCCAGACCGAGCCCACTTCGGGAGGCGGCCAGAAGACCTGGGGCGGCACCGAGCGGACCACGCGGACGGAGTAGCGCAGTTGCAGACGTACACTCAGGGCACCGTACTCTTTCGATCCGGGGGCCGCCCCCAAGCGCTCCGCCATCTCGCGCTGCAGCAGCACATGCAGGTCGGTGGGGGCGTTGTCAAGGTCCGCCATGGCCGCCAGAAAGACGCTGCTGCAGGAATAGGGCAGGTTGGCGATGCAGCGGAACGGCGCCGTCCCAAAAAGCCCGGCATAATCGGCCCGGCACGCATCGCCCTCGATGAGACGGAACTCCGACTGGGCGCCCAGGGACTCACGGAGATAGGCGGCTAGGCGATGGTCCAACTCGATGGCCGTGACCTGGCAGCCGGCGGCGAGTAAGAGGCGGGTGAGAACCCCGGTTCCGGGACCTACCTCCAGCACCCTCTGGCCCGGACCCGGCGCGGCGTCACGCACCAGAGCGGCAAGCAGATTGGCATCGACCATGAAATTCTGGCCGAGTCGGCGGCTGGGATGGATGCCGAGACCGGTAAGCAGGTCACGCAGTTCCCTGGCAGTCGTCATGCCAGCAAATATGGCGTGCCGGTGCCGGCGATGCAATCGGGGTGGTGAGGGCGGGGCGCAGGTCAGTTCCGTAGGTGGTGACTACTCAGGTCCTCGGGTTCAGGGGTCAGGGGTCAGGAAACGGCGAGACGGGGAAACGGGGAAACGGCGAGACGGCGAGACGGCGAGACGGGGAAACGGCGAGACGGCGAGACGGGGAAACGGGGAAACGGCGAGACGGGGAAACGGGGAAACGGCGAGACGGGGAAACGGGGACTGGAGGAGAAGGAGACGGAGAGGG
>CAIZKT010000196.1:0-4851 GCA_903933565.1 uncultured Victivallales bacterium
GGCGGTGGCCCCCCACCGCATCTCCAGCAGACCGCGGCGGCGGCCCGCCGCCTCTCGAAGGACGGCGCCGGCGTAGGCACTGGGCCTACGCCGGGCCATAGGAGAATGCTACCATGAACACCTTCGTTGAACTGCAGTCACACTTCGCCGACCCACCCCGCGAGTTCGGCATGATGCCCCAGTGGTTCTGGAACGACGACCTCGACGAGGCTGAGCTGCTGCGCCAGCTCCACGAGTTCCACGCCAAGGGCTGCGGCGGCGTCATGCCCCATCCGCGCATTGGCCTGTCGCGGCGCGTCGGTTACCTCACGCCCGAGTTCTTCCGGCTGATCCGGGTGGTGGTCCAGGAGGCGGCCCGGCTCGGGATGAAGGTGGTACTCTACGATGAAGGCTCCTACCCGTCCGGCTCGGCCCAGGGCCAGGTGGTGGCGGAGAATCCCGCCTGGGCCAACCGCGTCATCGTCCCGTTGCAGCAGCGCTTGAACGGCCCCGCCACAGGCTACTGGCGCTCCAACTCCAGCCGCTACCTCTGCGATCGCCTGGTGTGTGGCGTCATGGGCCGCGAGACAGCCCCCGGCCAGATCGACCCGGCCAGCCTCACTCTTCTCGACTCCCCGGACGGCGAGTTGCTGCGTTACGCGGTCCCTGCCGGCGCCTGGGTCCTGCTCGCGGTCTGGAACGTGCTCAGCGGCGCGACCCTGCGCGGCGTCTTTGCGGAGGAAGACGATGAGCACGCCCTGGCGCCCGCCGCGGCCGACATCCTCAACCCCGCCGCGGTGGCCAGCTTCATCCGCCACACGCACGAAGGCTACCTCCAGGCCATTGGCGACTATTTCGGCTCGACCGTGACGGGCATCTTCATCGACGAACCCGGCCTCTGTGGACGCGGCCCCCGGCGCGGTGGCGCCTCGGCGAAGCCCTACACCGATGGCTTTCTCGATGACCTGCAGGCAGGCTGGGATGACGACGCGCGCCGCTGGCTGCCGGCCCTCTGGCTGAATTGCGGACCCCGCACGGCCGCGTTGCGGGCTGCCTACGAGCGGGCCTTGCTCGAACGCCAGCGCCGGGTCTTCTACGGCCCTATCGCCGAGTGGTGTACGGCACATGGCATCGCGCTGACCGGCCATCCGCCCCGCAGCGACGAGTCCAGTGCGCAGCGCCTGTTTCACTGGCCGGGGCAGGACATGGTCTGGTGGTATGTCGCCCCCGGCAACGCGGTGGCCATGGGCGGCAAGGAGCGCACGGCGCTCGAGGGGGAACACAGCACCGCTCCGAAAGGGGCGCACAGCATGTCGCTGCTGGACGGCCGGCGCTGCACCACCGTCGAGGTGCTCGGCGCCTACGGCTGGCACCTCACCCTGGATGCGGTCAAGTGGCTGCTGGACTGGCACGTCGTCCGCGGCATGAACCTCTTCTTTCCGCACGCCTGCTTCTACTCGGTCCGCGGCCGTCGGGCCTATGAGAGCGAGCCCGACCTGGGCCTGCATAACCCCTGGTGGCCCCACTGGGGCCTGATCGCCGACTACATCCGCCGCCTGTGCTGGATGTTCACCGACGCCGAAGAAGTGTGCGAAGCCGCCGTGCTCTGCGACATCGATGCCCTGCCTTGGCAGGCTGCCAAGGCCCTCTATGAAGCTCAGGTGCCCTTTCTCTACGCCAGCAGCGACACCCTCCGGGATGCCGCCAGCGAGGGCAGCGCTCTGATCCTGGGCCGTGCCGGCGTACGGATCGACGTCGTGGTCGTCGATCCACCCGGCAGACTGGATGCCACCGTGCAAGGTCGGCTGGAGGCGTTCGCGGCCGCCGGTGGGACCGTCATCTCGCAGTGGACGCCCACGAGCCTGCCGACACTCCTGCAACAGCGCCCCGCGCCGCGCTTGCGCTGGGAGGGTTCGCCGGACCTGCGCGTGCGCCTGTGTCGCCGGGCCGAGGTCACGCTCTGCCTCCTCGTCAACGAAGGGGAACACGAGATCCGCGGCACGCTCGCTTGGCCCGCCGTCGGCCGGGTGGCGGGCTGGGACCCCATGACCGGCCGGGACTGGCCCCTGTCGGTGGAGCTGGACGCGGCAGGGGCCCGCGTCCAGGTGCGCCTGGAACGGCGCCAGGGCCTGGTCCTGGCGAGCCGCTCCGGGACCGCGGTCGGCGCCTCGGTCCTGCGAGCCTGTGCCTGCCCGGCTGCCGTCGCGGCGCCTGGTGATACCGTGCTTGAGGTGTCCGCGGCCTGGGAAGCCGCGGACTGCGAGGGCAAGCCCCTGGCGGTGCCCGCCCCAGGCGACTGGGCCCAGGCGAGCGGCTTCGAGCGCTTTACCGGCACGCTCGTGTTCCGGACGGAGTTGGCCCTGACTGCCGAGCAGGCCGAGACGGCGCGCTTCCTGGATCTGGGGCAGGTCGGCGACATCGCCGAGGTGCGCCTCAACGGCGTCGCGCTCGGGGTCAGAGCCTGGGCGCCCTACGTGCTCCCTGTCGGCGAGGCCCTTCGTAGCGGCGCCAACGCCATCGAGGTGCGCGTCACCAATTCTGCCGCCAACGCCTACTACGGTCGACAACTGCCATCGGGGCTGTTGGGGCCGGTTCGGCTGGTGCGAGGCACGACGGGCCGCCTTGGCGCGGGTGGGTGAAGGGCGGGTCGGTGGGCTTCAGGCGGGGGGCGTGCCCGGCCGCGGGGGGTGCTCTGCGTCCGCCATGGCCAGGCCGTCTGCAATCAGTACGTCGGTGGCACCTCCCGAGACCTCCCCGCCACCGCGGTCCTGGCGCGGCTCCCGCGAACTCCCGCTCCAGTCGCCGACCAGACTGTAGCCCACCGCCAGCAGCGTGGGGCCGATGAAGAAGCCGATGAAACCGAAGGCGAGCACCCCGCCCAGCACACCCAGGAGCATCAGGACGAAGGGCTGTTGCGTTCCCCGGCTGATCAGGTAGGGCCGCAGCAGGTTGTCAATGCCGCTGATGGGCAGTAGACCCCACACCGCCATGAAGACGGCCCACCCTACGCCAGCGTGGAAATAGAGCCACAGCGTCGCCGACACCCACACCAGGGGCGGACCAAAAGGCACGACCGACAGAAAGAACACCAATAGCCCCAGCAGCAGCGCCGAGGGCACCCCAGCGATCTGGAAGCCGATCCCCGCCATGATCCCTTGCGCCAGCGCGGTGCCCAACACCCCGTACACGACGCCGCGGATCGTCCGGCCCACCAACACGATCAGGCGCTGCGTCTGATCCCCCGCCAGCCGTCGCGCGCTTTCCGAGACCTTCCGCACCACGGTCTCGCCATCACGGTAGAAGAAGAATGAAATCAGCACGCTCAGGCTGAGCTGGAGCACGCCCTGGGTCACGTCAAGCCCGCGCCGCAGCAGCCAACTCTGGGAGCCAGCGAACATCTCCTTGAGGTACACCGCCGTCTGCTCCGGGTTCGCGGCCAACGCCGCCCAACGCTCGCAGAGCATGCCCCCGACCACGGGCACCTGCTGGAGCCAGAGTGGCGGCGGCGGCAGTCCGGTCTGCAGCACCTCGCTGATGATGGGCATAATCTGAGAGCGGCTGCCGGCAAGCTTGCCACCCACCAGGGCAAATGGCACCACCAAGACCAGAGCCGTGATCACCACCATGATCCCGGCCGCGAGCTGGCAACGCCCACGCAGAAGGCGAGTAAGCCAGGCGTACAGAGGCCAGGTGCAGTAACACACAATGCCGGCCCAGAGCAGGGCCGAGATGAAGGGCCGCAAGACCACGAAGCAGCCCACCACAACCAACGCCAGCGCCGCCATCGTGGCCACCTGGTCAATGCGACCGATGGCACGCGAACCCTCAGCAGGTGATGAGTCCATGAAGCCCCCGCGCCGCCGGCATAAACGCACGGCCGCGTCAGCCCTACGATAGCCGCCGAACGCCGAGGCGCCAGGCGACGAGGGTGCCCGGGGCGACTCAGTAGCCGTTCGGGCAGAGGTAGCCACGGAAAGAGTTGGCGATGGCGGGCGCGGAGACGAGGTACCCATAGGGAAGGCTGTCGACGTGGCCGTCGATGTAGCCGAGGTTTGAACGCGCGCTGTGCCGGCCGTAGGCCCAGGTGACGACGGTGTTGTAGTAACCGAACCAAGTGGTGCCGTTCGTGGTAGCGTTGCCGGTATCGCCGATCCAGATGGTCCCGGTGGGATCGCTGAACTTGCCGAGCGTCGGCCTGGCCTGGGTGGCGTTGTAGCTCCAGCCAATGCCGCCGCAGGGAGTCGTGGTGTTGGTCTGGCCGTAGCGGATGCTGCCGACGCTGGGACAGATGCCGGCGCTGAAGTCGCCCCCGAGGTACTGGCGGATGCCGTAAAGGCCGGAGCTCTTGCCGTTGGCCGTGTCCCACAGCGCCGGATCTTCCCAGTAGCAGTAGCGCTGCAGGGTTTCCTTGTTGTCGTCGGCATAGAGTTGCCCGGCCAGAGCAAGTTGCTTGATGTTGCCCTTGCAGGAGGCCTCGCGCGCTTTTTCCCGCGCCTTGGCCAGAGCCGGCAGCAGCATGGCCGCCAAGATGGCAATGATGGCAATCACAACCAGCAACTCAATCAAGGTGAAACTGCGCCTGTTGTGCATCGTCGTTCGCGCGCCCCTTGCTGTTCGACCCGGCGAGCCCACGGGTCCGCCGCGTCTGCTGCCATACCACTAAGCATAAGCAGCCGATAAACATACACAGGCCACGGTTGCCTGCAAGTGCCCCCCGGGGAGCGGCCGCGGCTGTTTCAGGAAACTGGGCTGGGCGTCGCAACAACCCGTGGTCTGTCTGCCGTATCGGGTTGCGCGAGAACACCCGCCGTCAGTCATGGCACAGGCGCCAAGCCAAAGCGGTGTCGCGGTCGCCGTCGGCGACCTTGCCAC
>CAIZKT010000197.1:0-4308 GCA_903933565.1 uncultured Victivallales bacterium
GGAGATGCGGTGGGCTCCACCGCCCGCGCCTGCGGCCAGGCGCCTCACCAAGGTGCCCGCTGGAGATGCGGTGGGCTCCACCGCCCGCGCCTGCGGCCAGGCGCCTCCCCAGGGGAATGGACCGGCCGCGGCTCGCGGCCACTGCCGACCCGACGGTCGGCGGTCCCAGGGATTAGCGCGGCCGTGGGCGGTCCAGAGGAGCTTCACCCTGGGTTCCGCCGGAGCCTACATTGAGCGCAAGAGCACCACCGCGGCCCAAACGCGTTGGCGCAACGCCGGGCCGCGGCGCAGGTCGTCGGCCGCCGGGACAGGAGTCGCCAGGAGCTTCTCTGCTGCGGGTCTCGAGGCCCGGTCCCCGCGGCCGCCTAGCACCCTCCAGGCGTCGGTGGCGGTGCTCTCGTTGGCACTGCGGACCGCGTCGCGCACCCCAGCGAGGGCGCTGTCGTCACCCAGGACTGCCAAGGAGATGGCCGCCTCCGCTCGCACACTGGCATCCCCATCCTTGAACGCCTGACGCAACATCGGTATGGCGCCGACGTCACCCACGATCCGCAGCGAACGGGCCGCCTGGGCCCGCGCCGAGGCATCCTCACATCCCAGCAATTGATCCAGCCACAGGAGTATGGCCGGGTTGCCGCGTATGGCCAGTCCGACCGCGACCTCATCCGCCTCGAACCCGTTGTCCGCCGCCGCCAGCTTCAGCACTTCCTGGCCCCCGTCGTCGCCCTGGCGCTTGAGCGCCCCAGCCGCCGCCCCGAGCACCCGGAAGCCCCAGGCATCCAAGCCGCCGGCCAGGACCGACCGCAGTTGCGCCACCGTCGTCCCGGCATTCAGCCCGGCCGCGGCCTGCAGGATCGCCGCCAGATCGTCCTCATCGTAGTCCTCGAGCGGCGCGCTCAGCAACTGGCGCACCACCGCGCCACCCGCTTCTGGCCCCATCCAGGACGCCGCTTCCGCCGCCACGCCGACGCCTTCGGCCTCGGTAGGAATGGCAGACGCCTTCAGCCACGCTCGCACGGTCTCGCCGCCATCGGCCTGCCCCGCCCGCAACCGCAGCAGTGCCGCATAGAGCCGGTCCGTCGGCCAGGAGTCTGGGTCACCGTCGCCGCCCAAGGCCTTTTGCAGCAGCCCCGCCGCCGCCTGCGGTTCCACCAGCGCCAGCGCCTCGAGAGCGTCGCAGCGCAGTTCCGGGAAAAGGTAGGTCGTCTGACCAGAAATGACCTCTGCCGGGCTGGCGTGCGTGGTCAGGAACGCCACCAGCCCTGCACGGGTCAAGACTATGGCTTCCCCAGCAGGCTTCCCCCCCGGGCGGCCGGTGAGGTCTCGCGGCGCGGGCGCCGACCGGGCCGTGGACTCGGGGCCGGGACGCCCGCCCCGCAGACCCAGATAGATGGCAAGGGCGGCTGCCGCCGCCAAAGCGGCACCCATGATGAGTGGGCGGAACCGGTCGGTCATGTCACCTGACTCCTAGTACTGAAAGAGGCGCTGCGGGGCCTTTCACCATACCGTGGCAGGTTGCAGACGCAAGAAGCGCAGGCGCGGAGGGGGGGGGCGAGAATGAGACCCCCCGCGGGATCTGGCAGGCGTCTGCCATGACCCCGCCAGTGGCCCTGGAGCCCGCGATGCCCAGCCCGTTTCGGGCGGGTTCGCGGTATCCTCAGTGTCCCTGGAGCCCGCGATGCCCAGCCCGTTTCGGGCGGGTTCGCGGTATCCCCAGTGTCCCTGGAGCCCGCAATACTGCCGCGCAGCGGCGCGCGTTTCCGCGGTGTCCCGCGTACTTTCGCGCACTTTCTGGCGGCGACGGCGCCCGCGCCAGCGGAGCGCCAGGGCCGCCAAACCGTCCGGCGCGCCCTGGTACCGCCGGGATTGGCCCAGCCTCACCCGTCCCGTGCCGCTCAGCGTCAACCACAGGGGCCATGGCGCACCTTGGCACGCTACCTGCTTTGGTGCGCCACGTATTCATGTAGTCGCGGTGCGCGGCCAAGGTGTCTGACGGGCCCGGCCCGCACGGCGCGGTCATTCATCGTCCAGAGGCACGTCGCCAATGGGGTGACCGGGCAAAGTCCACGGACAAAGGAGTAAGAGGATCATGGAGAACGAGGCCACGTCCATGAGAAAAGCCTGCCGCGCTTGGAGACCGTTCGCTGGAGCGGTTCTCGCGCTCGCCACCATGATCGGAATGCTCCCATCGGCGCAGGCCGGCTGGGATGGCAACATCGACATTCAGCTTGGCGAGACCTTCTCGGCCGAGTTCGTGAAGACCCCCCCGGGAACCGAGCTCCATCGCTTCTACTTCTATGCCCCTGCCGGCACGATCCTTGGCGCGACCTGGAGGACGACCTTCGGCCCTCTGGAGACCACCGTCGGACTCTTCAAGGGCGACGGGAGCGCCGTCGCCTTGGGCACGTCCCTCAGCCTCCCGACCAAGACGATCAAGAACCTGCGCCTCACCGAGTCGGACGAGTACTACCTCCAGGTCAAGTCCGTGAAGGGCGTTGGCGAGTACTCCATCAAGACCACCGCCAGCTTCCCGGGCAAGATCGGTCCCGTCACCAAGACCGCCGTGGCGACTGCTTTGCCGAAGGTGGCTACCTCGATCAGTTTTTCGGCCATTGCTGGCGCCTCGCTGTCCGCCACCGTGGTCAAGACCCCGAAAAGTCTCGCCGTCCCGTCTTTTGTTTCATTGCTGGGCCGCTATGGCTTGGTTACCCTCCCGCTTCCCAAGGTCGTCAAGGCGGGCGCCAAAGCCGTCGTCCCGGGCAGCGTGCTGACCAAGCTGGTGCTGCCCTACTCCGGCGACTACACGCTGTCCATCGGGAATGCCGGCGTTGCGGGCGATGTCACCATCAGTGGCACGATCACCAGCCCCGCGGTGCGCCGCGTCTGGTATCTCGGCCCCATCGACCCGCCTTCGGCGGCGACCCTGAATGCTGCCCTCTGGCAAGGCTCGGGCCATGGTGACGCCCGGGCCATGCCCTTTATCGATTGGGACTATACCGCGGCGGCAGTGGTCCCCCAGAACTGCGCCCGTTGCCACAGCAGCTATGGCTTCCAGGACTTCATCGGTGCCGATGGCACCCCGGATAACCGCTTCGACCACCCGGCCGCAGTGTCCGGCGTCTTCCCGCCGGCCATGGCTGATGCCCCCGCGAAGCTGGGCAGCACGGTCGACTGTAACGCCTGCCACAACCCCAAGGCCGCCGAACTCGACGCGGTCGTCTTCCCGTCCGACCGGCCGGCCGCTCCCGCAGTCGCCATGGACCTCGGCTCCGAGGCGCGCTGCATGCAGTGCCACCAGGGCCGCGAGTCCACCGTCAGTCTTGACGAGTATATCGCCTTCAAGGCCCCCGCCACCGACGACACCGTGGTCGCCACCATGAGCTTCAAGAATGTCCATTACGTGTCCGCCGGCGCGACCCTCTACGGCGGCGGCGCCAAGGGCGCCTACCAGTACGGCAACGGGCTGGGCTTTGACGACGCTGGCAAGCGCTTCTACGATGGACTCAACCCGCACGTCGCCGGGGCGAACACCTGCGTCCAGTGCCACGACCCGCACTCCCTCCAGGTCAAGGTCGAGGACCTCTGCAGCAAGTGCCACGGCCGCTACGCCTTCGACCCCAACACGGGCGCTCGTACCTTCGTGCCGGTCACCGAGAAGGAAGACCTCAAGAACATCCGCATGGTGGGTTCCACGGCGGACTATGACGGCGACGGCAACGTCACGGAAGGCATGTATTACGAGCTCTCCGACATGGCCGCCGTCCTCTTGACTGCCATCCAGACCTACGCCACCACGGTTGTGGTTCCTCCCGCCCCCATCGCCTACGATGCGGCGGCCTATCCCTACTTCTCCAAGGCCGGCGGCGGGACCTACGCATCCTGGACAGCGCGCCTGCTGCGTGCCGCCTACAACTACAACTACTACATCAAAGAGCCCGGTAACTACGCCCACAACCCGAAGTACATAGTGCAGGTCCTCTACGATTCGATCGCCGATCTGGCTTCGGTCGTGGAGGTGCCCAAGTTCCGCGATGCGCTCGGCAACATCCTCATGCAGCGCAGCGACCCGGGGCACTTCATGGGCGAATCCATGGCCTACCGTGACTGGGACGTCCGCACCTACTACTACCAGAACCCCGCCCCTGGCGCGACCACCGCTATCTCGGTGGTGGTCGATGCCACCAACGACATCGTCCGTGGCGATGTGTCGACTAGCTGCTCCCCCTGCCACAGCAACGGCGGCTTTGAGTTCCGGCAGAAGAACGAACTGAACACCACCGTCGACATTCCGGCGGCTGACGGCATGGA
>CAIZKT010000198.1:0-8899 GCA_903933565.1 uncultured Victivallales bacterium
CTGCGGTTCTCAGACAAGCGAACCCCTACGGAACTGACCTGCGCCCCCCTGCCGCGGTGCGTCTTGACGCCTCTCCGGCGAGGCAGTAGACTTAGGGACGCGGGTCGGACCCTAACACGGGATCGGATACACACCTATGGCCAAGCTTGAGATTTTGGGCGGACCAGACGCTGGGCGCACGTACGAGGTCGGCGGCGGACGCCTGATTGTCGGCCGTGGCGAAGAGTGCGATGTCCGCATCAACGAGGGCAGCATCAGCCGCCATCATGCCGCGCTGGAGTGCCTCGAGGGGATCTGGTTCGTCGAGGATCTCGAGAGCGCCAACGGCGTCTTCGTTAAAGGCGAACAGATTTCCCGTACCGAGGTCGGCGGGCGCACCACCATCCAGTTCGGCAACGTCGGCACCCTCTTCGACGCCACCTACAATGGCGACGCCATGTCGATCACCGCCGAAGCGGCCACGGCCTCCGCCGCCGCGGCGGCCACGGCTGCCGATGCGGCCTCAGATGCGGCGGCGGCGGCGGCGGCGGCCCGTCCAGACGCCACCTGGATGCAGGGGCCGACCCTGGGCAAGGAGGCCCTCACCGACATCCACGAAATGAGCGCCATCTATGGCCAGATCGGGACTGAATTCGGCCGTATTATCGTGGGCCAGAAGCGTGTCCTCGAGGAACTGCTCGTGGCCATCGCCGCGGGTGGCCACTGCCTGATGATCGGTCTTCCCGGTCTCGGCAAGACCCTCATGGTCAACACCCTGGCCAAGATTCTGCGGCTGCAGTTCAAACGCATCCAGTTCACCCCCGACCTCATGCCCTCCGACATCATCGGCACCGATGTGCTCGAGGTCAACGAAGACACCGGTCAGAAGACCTTCCGCTTCATCAAGGGCCCCATCTTCACCAACATGCTCCTCGCCGATGAGATCAACCGTACCCCACCCAAGACCCAGGCGGCCCTGCTCGAGGCCATGCAGGAACGCCAGGTCACCGTCGCCAATCACGTCTTTCCCTTGCCGCCCCCGTTCTTTGTTCTGGCCACCCAGAACCCCCTGGAGCAGGAAGGCACCTACCCCTTGCCGGAAGCACAGCTCGACCGCTTCATGTTCAACATCATCGTCGACTACCCCGAGGCGGACGAGGAAGAGCGCATCGTCATGGCCACCACCGGCAAGCAGGACACGGAGTTGCGCGAGGTCCTGACCGCCGCGAACCTTCTGGCCCTGCAGAGCACCGTGCGCCAGTTGCCCGTCAGTCCCCACGTGGTCAAGTATGCCACCCGCCTGGTGCGCATGACCCGCCCCAAGGCCGAGGAGGCGCCGCAGTTCATCAAGGATAACGTCCACGTTGGCGCCGGCCCGCGCGCGGCCCAGTTCCTCGTGCTTGGGGCCAAGGCCCGTGCCGTCCTGAACGGCCGACTCAACGTCAGTTGCGAAGACATCAAGAACCTGGCTCTGCCCGTGCTGCGTCACCGCATTTTCACCAACTTCACCGCCGACTCCGAGGGCATCGGTCCGGACGATCTGGTCAAGCAACTGCTCGCCGCGGTGCCGGAGCCGAGCGAGAAGGATTACTGAGGGGCAGGTTCGCATGGTGTCTCCCGCGCTGCAATGCCTGGCCGGTGGCGCCTTGGTGCTAGTCGGCATGCTCGTGGTCCTGGGGTTGGCGCGCCTGGCGGCCAACCTGTTCATCGCCCTCGTGGCCAGCACGGCGGTGGGGGGGGCTGTCTTCGCCATCCTCAATGGCCACTGGATCGGCTGGACCGAGATCGTCTCGCGGGGGCTCGGCGTCGGCGTCGTGGCCGCCCTGCTCAGCTTACCCGCGCTGCCTTTCAGCAGTTTCCACAAGCACAAGTGACCCTGGCCTGCGGGAGCCCGAACGCCGCGCCTCCCCGGGGCTCTTCAGGCTGGCTCAGGCGCCAGCGCTCACGGAGCCGCGTCGGCTTCCTCCGGGTTAGGGCATGGTGGCGAGGAGATAGACGCGGTGCAGGCCGTCCATTACCTCAACGACGAGCAGATCCGGCTTTTCCTGATGCAGTTGCTGGTGCTGCTGGGATTGGCCAAGATTCTGGGCGGAGTGGCCCGGCGTCTCGGCAGTCCCGCCCTCGCCGGCGAGATCCTGGCCGGGATTCTGCTCGGCCCTACCGTGTTCGGCCGCCTGCTTCCCGGCTTGCAGCAACGCCTCTTTCCGCTCGAGCTGGTGCAGCAGAACATGATGGAGACGCTGTCCTGGTTCGGGGTGCTGTTTCTGCTGCTGATCACGGGCTTTGAGGTCAAGGCCTCGAATGCCTGGAGACAGGGCCGCGCGGCGCTCTCGATCGGGGTGGTCGGCGTCATTGTGCCCCTGGCGCTGGGGCTGGCGGTGTTTGCGCTGTTGCCTTCGTCCTACTGGGGGCCGGCGGCCAACCGCCTGAGTTTCAGTCTCTTCCTGGCCACGGCGGCGTCAATCAGCGCCCTCACCGTCATTGCCCGCGTGCTGCACGACCTGGACATCATCAAGAGCGATCTGGGATTGGTGCTGCTCTCCGGCTACGTGGTCAACGATCTGCTGGGCTGGCTGGTGTTCACGGTGGTGATGAGCCTGGCGACCCAGGCGCAGGTCGACTGGGGAGCGACGCTGGTGGTGCTGTTCCAGGTGGGCATCTTCGGCGCGCTCTGCCTGACCATGGGCTCGCGGGTGACGGGCACGGCCACACGCTGGCTCAAACGCCAGCCGTTGCCCCAGCCGGCCACGGTTCTGGCCTTCATCACCTGCCTGGGAGTCCTCTGCGGTCTCATCACCCAGTCGATCGGCATTCAGGCCATCCTCGGCTTCTTCCTGGCCGGAGTGATGGCCGGAAATACCCCGGAGATCTCGGAGCGCGAGCGCGATATCATCTCGCAGTTCGTGCATGCCATCTTCGTGACCATCTTCTTCGCGGGGATCGGCCTGCGCATCGACTTCGTCACCCGTCTCGATGTCGGGCTGGTGTTGATCTTCACCGCCGTGGCCGTCGGCGGAAAATTCCTCGGGGCGTGGCTGGGGGCGTGGCTGAGTCGGATGCCGCGCACCGAGTGCCTCGCCGTAGGGGTCGCGTTCATCCCCGGTGGCGCCATGGAGATCATCCTGGGCATTCTGGCGCTGGAACTGAAGCTCATCACCTCCACGGTCTTCGTGGCCATCGTCTTTGCCGCCTTGGCGTCCTCTGTCGCGGTGGGGCCGTTGCTGGCCCGCGTGCTACGCCGGCTGGCCCGGGTCTCGGTCCCCGACCTGCTGCCGCGGGCCGCGGTCTCAGCCGACCTTGCCGCCGCCACGCGCTGGGAGGCCATCGAAGGGCTTTGCGCCCAGCTCATCGCCACCCAACCAGACCTTGATCTCGAGCAGATCCGGCGGACGGTGCGGGAACGCGAGGAGTTGATGGGGACCGCCATCGGGGTCGGAGTCGCGGTGCCGCATGGCCGCTGCGAGCATCTGAGCCATCCCCTCGTGGCCTTTGGCCTATCCCGGCAGGGCCTGGAGTGGGACGCCCCCGATGGCCAGCCGGTACATTTTGTCTTCCTGCTGCTCACCCCGGCGCAGGGAGCCGACACGCAGATCCGGCTGCTGGCGGCCATCGCCACCCTGATGGCTGAGGCTCGCGTTCGCGACGAACTCAAGGCCACCTCGACCGCGGCGGCGCTCCATGCTCGCCTGCAAGCCGCCCTGGGGAGCTGGAAGCCCGACGAGCCGCCCACCCCCGCCGGGGGGACACGGTGAGCGCCCGGCGCCGGGGGCACCGCCGCGGCCGGCGGGCGGCCTCAGGCACGGCGCCGGGGCCAGACCGGGAATACCGCGAACCCGCCCGCAACGGGCTGGGCCTCGCGGGCTCCAGGGAGGCGAGCAGGGACTCTTTCTTGAAGCCCTGACAAAGTGGCCCTGACACTGGCTCGAGGGCGGGCCCAGGGTATATTGCCGAAGCGTCTGCCGTGTGCGTCGACGGCGGGCGTGGCGGAGTGATTCCAGCGAGGTTGCCGCGCCAGCCGCGGGACGCGAACGGGGAGCGCTCTGGAGATGTCCGACGCCGAGGTTCTGCTTGAGTTCCGGGACATCAGCAAGTCCTTCGGAGCCATCGTGGCGGCCGACCACGTCTCCCTGGGCCTGCGGCGCGGCGAGATCTTCTCTCTCCTCGGCCCCAGCGGCTGCGGCAAGACGACCCTACTGCGCCTGGTGGCCGGCTTCGAACGCCCCGATTCCGGTCGCATCCTGCTCGGCGGCGAGGACATCACCGACCTGCCCCCCAACGAGCGCCAGGTCAATACCGTCTTCCAGAACTACGCCCTTTTCCCGCACTTGACGGTGCGCGAAAACATCGCCTACGGCCTGAAGATCGCCCGCTGGCCGCGCCGCCGCATCGACGACGAAGTGGAGCGCATGCTGGCGCTGATCCAGTTGCGCGACCATGCCGACAAACACCCGATGCACCTCAGCGGCGGCCAGAAACAGCGCGTCGCCATTGCCCGCGCCCTGGTGCTGCGGCCCCTGGTCCTGCTGCTCGATGAACCCCTCGCCGCTCTCGACCTCAAGCTGCGCCAGCGCATGCTGATCGAACTGGACGTCATCCACGACGAGGTCGGCATCACCTTCCTCTATGTCACCCACGACCAGGGCGAGGCCATGAGCCTGAGCGACCGCATCGCGGTGATGAACAGCGGCCACATTGAGCAGATCGGCACCCCGGCCGAGATCTACGAGGCCCCCGAGTCCAGCTTCGTCGCCGCCTTCATCGGCGATACGAACTTCTTCGAGGGCACGGTCGCCCAGATCGCCGAGGCCGACTACGTGGTCATGCGCGCCGATGGCTTCCCCGATGTCCTCTGCTACAACGACAAGAAACTGCGGGTCGGCGACCGCGTGCCCCTCAGTGTCCGACCCGAGAAACTACGGCTCCAGCGCGAGCGCCCCGAGCGCCAGCCCCTGCATAATTGCCTGCAAGCGGTGGTCGAGGATGTCATCTACCTCGGCGACCGCACCAAGTACCGCGTCCGCATCGAGGACTGCTTCCTCACCATCTATCAGCAGCACAACCGGTTCCTGCTGGACGAGAAGCCGATCACGTTCAAGGAAACCGTGTGGGTCAGCTGGCACGCCGACGACGGCTATATCCTGGCCACCTACCGCGCCGCCGACGAGGATCTCCTGGAGATGCCCAGTGAGGCGGGGGCGGTCTTCGGCCTGGCAGCCGGCCTGGCCGCGGCGCCGACCGCCGACGCCGCCAAGGAGGGCTGAGCGATGGCAAGGCGCGCACGCTGGACCGAAGCCCTGACCACGCTACCCTCGTTCGCCTGGCTGGTCCTGCTCTTCGTCGTCCCGACCCTCATCGTTTTCGCCATCGCTCTGAAGCCGGTGGACACCTACGGCGGCATCGGGGCGGGCTGGACCCTGCAGACCTTGCGGCACCTCGGGAACCCGGCCTATCCGGCCATCATCTGGCGGACGCTGTGGATGAGTTTTGTGGCCACCGTGATCTGTGTCCTCATGTCGCTGCCCGCGGGGTACGTCATGGCCCGCGCCGAAGCGCGCTGGCGGCGCCTCCTGGTGCTGCTGGTGGTAGTGCCTTTCTGGACCAGTTTTCTGATCCGCATCTTCGCCTGGAAAGCCCTGCTCCATCCCGAGGGGCTGATCAAGCGTGGCCTGCTGGCGCTCGGGGCGATCAGCCCCGACACCTCGTTGATGTACCGCGCCGAGGCGGTGCTGCTGGTCATGGTCTATACGTCCCTGCCCTTCGCCATCCTGCCGGTGTACGCCGCCGCCGAGAAGTTCGACTTCACCCTGGTCGAGGCGGCCCGCGACCTGGGCGCCACCAAGTTCCGCGCCTTCCGCAGCGTCTTCATCCCGGGGATTCGCCGTGGCCTGCTCAACGCCTTCCTCATGGTCTTCATCCCCTGCCTGGGCTCCTATGTCATCCCCGATATCATGGGTGGCACCAATGCCGAGCTGATCGGTAACAAGATCGCGCAACGCACCTTCGTCGACCGGAACCTGCCCCACGCCAGCGCCATCTCGGCCCTGCTCGCGCTGGCGGTCGTCATTCCCCTCGGCCTCGCCATCGTCTTGCAGGCGAAGCGCGCCGTGCCGCAACCCGGCCGCGCCGGGGAGGAGCGCCGCCCATGAGACGCAGCCTCTTCCCCTACCTGGTCACGGCGGCGGTGCTGGCCTTCCTCTACCTGCCCGTGCTGGTGCTGATTGTTAGCTCCTTCAACGCCTCGCGATTCGGCGGCACCTGGGAAGGATTCAGCCTGCGCTGGTACATCCGCCTGGCCCACGAACGGGAGATCTGGCACGCCTTCGGCAACACCCTCCTCGTCGCCCTCGGCGCCACCCTCGTCTCCACCGTGCTCGGCACCACCGCCGCCCTGGCGCTGCACCGCTGGCGCTCCCCCCTCCAGCGAGCCCATTACGCCCTCATCTACCTGCCCCTCGTCGTCCCCGAGATCCTCACCGGCATCAGCCTGCTGCTGTTCTTCGTCGCCCTCGGCGCCAGCCTGGGTCTCTTCACCGTCTTCCTGGCCCACGTCTCGTTCTGCATCAGCTACGTCGCCATGGTGGTTCTGGGCCGCCTGCAAGACTTCGACCACACCCTCATCGAAGCCTCTCATGACCTCGGCGCCAACGCCTGGCAGGCCTTCCGCACCGTCCTCCTCCCGCTCCTGGCCCCGGGCATCGTTGCCGGCGCCCTGCTCGCCTTCACCCTCTCCATCGACGACTTCGTCATCAGCTTCTTCGTCGCTGGCCCCGGAGCTACCACCCTGCCGATCCGCATCTACAGCATGATCAAGCACGGCTCGCCGCCCCTGATCAACGCCTTGTCAACCCTCCTTATCGTGGTTACGTTCGTCGCGGTTTGGGCCAGCCAGGAACTGATCAAGGACAGGAGAGCATGATGGAACGCTGGGTGAAGACGATTCTGGCGCTGGTGGCTGTGGCCGCCGCGGGTGGCTGCCGCAAGGAAGCCAAGGGCATCTTGCATGTCTACACCTGGGCCGACTACATCAAGCCCGAACTGGTGCAGCGCTTTGAACGGGAGAATGCCTGCACGGTGGTCATCGATACCTTCGACTCCAATGAGTCCATGTATGCCAAGATCAAGGCCGGCGCCAGCGGTTACGATGTCATCTTCCCCAGCAGCTACATGGTCAGACTCATGCACGAGCAGGGCATGCTCCAGGTCCTCGACAAGAGCCGCCTCCCCAATCTGAGCAACCTCGACCCCGACTACCTGAAAATCTCCATGGACCCGGCCTGCGACCACAGCGTGCCCTACATGCTCACCTACGCCGGCATCGCCCACCTGAAGAGCAAGGTCAAGGACTTCGAGCCCTCCTGGGCCATGTTCGACCGCGCCGACCTCGCCGGCCGTGCCACCCTGCTCAACGACATGCGCGAAACCATCGGCGCCGCCCTCAAATTCCTCGGTTACAGCCTCAATACCACCGACGAGACGCAGCTCACGGCGGCGCGCGACGTGGTCATCCGCTGGAAGAAAAACCTCGCCAAATTCGAAAATGAACAGTACAAGACGGGCCTCGCCAGCAGTGAGTTCCTCCTCGTCCATGGCTACAGCGGCGACATCATACAGGTCGCTGAAGAGAATCCGGACATCGCCTTCGCCCTGCCCAAAGAGGGCTACTCCGTTTCCTGCGACGACATGGTGATCCCCACGGATGCCCCGAATGCCGCCCTGGCCCATGCCTTCGTCAACTTCCTGCAGGAACCCCAGGTGGCCGCCGAGAATACCAGCTTCACCAGCTATCTCTGCCCCAACCGCGCCAGCTACGCCTTGTTGCCTGAGGCGGCGCGCTCGGACCCGGTGCTGTTTCCACCCCCCGCGGTGAGGGCCAAAGGCGAGATCATCGCCGACCTGGGCGAGGCCAACAAGCTCTACACCCGCATCTGGGACGAGATCAAGGCCGCCAAGTAGCCTGTCGCGCTGCCGAGTCTTGCCCCCGGGGGGCACTGCCGGGGCTCCCTGTCTCGCATTACCCCCACGAAATCATGGATCTACCCACCCTAGGTACGCTTGCGGAGAAGCTCCTCTGATGCCACGCTACAAACGTGCCGAAATAGTCCTATCCGGCGGGCGCGCCGGAACACCCGGAGACGAAGCGACCATGAGAATCTCACAACCCCGCAGTCCAGGCCGGCCACGTGCCTTCACCCTCATCGAGCTGCTGGTCGTAATCGCCATTATCGCGATCCTGGCGGCGATGCTCCTGCCGGCCCTGGCCAAAGCCCGCGAGAAGGCCCGTTCCATCAGTTGCGCCAGCAATCTCAAGCAAATCCAGCTCGGCTGGGCCCTCTATGCGGATGCCAATGGCGAGAAACTGGGCGGGGCGTACCACTACCCGGGCATTCCCTGGTACACGGTGCTGCTGCCGCACGGTGTAACCCGCGAGGTGGTCTACTGTCCGTCTATGGCAACCCAGCTTGCGGGGTACGGCTGCAACTGGCGCGGCGTGGGCTACAACATCGGCGGTGGCGGCGCCTACTCGCCGGTGCGCACCGGCCCCCTCTACGAGGGCATGCAGCTGGCCCAGATCATACGCCCCTCCTCCCTCATCATGATGGGCGACTGCTACGCTGCCAACCCAGCCAATCTGCCCGCCTATCCAGCCACAGCGTCGCTGTCATTGAACTACATCTACGTGGAGGCGAACTCCATGCCGGGACTTTACGGCCGACACAGCTTCGGCAACAACTTCAGCTTTACCGATGGCCATGTCGAGTGGCTGAACTGCGGCAACTCCTTGGGCGCCAACTGGCTGAACAACTGAGACACCGTGAAAACCCGACCTGTGCAATAAGGATGGGCCGTGGTATTCAGCCCCAAAGGGGCGTTCCGGGCGCCCAGGGCAACGCCCTGGGTACCCGTCCACAGCGCGGATTGA
>CAIZKT010000199.1:0-6226 GCA_903933565.1 uncultured Victivallales bacterium
CAACGAGGGCAGGGACTGGCAAAGCCTTTCCTCGTAGCGCGACAGACCGAATCCCGGATCGAGGCCGCGGGTGACCGCCGCCGCAATATCATCAATGAACAAGCTGGCGAGATAGCGTGCCTGATCCGCCACCCCCAGAGTGCCGAAGGCCCAACGCAAGCTGCCGTCCTCATCGACTTCTTGCTGTCGCATGACCTCGAAGCGCGGCCCCTCGGGCAGCGTGCCCAGCCGGACCAGCCGGTAGGCCAGCGCGGGCTCCTTCCCCTGCAGAAAACGCACCACCGGCTCGACCCAATCGATGTAAGCCTCCGCCTGGGTGACGAAGAAGGCCGTGTCCGGGGAGTCGGGGCGCTGCGCCAGCGCCTCCCGTACCCGCCTCAGCCCAGCCGCGCTGAGCAGGCGCAGCAGCAGGGCCAGTGACGCATCGGCCTGGCAAACGTCCACGCCCTGCGCCCGCAACCAGGCCGCCAGCAACGGCGTCGCCGGATACGGGGTGTTGCCCTGCAGCAGGGGCGGAGTCATCAGCAAGACGCGCATGCTTCTCCAGCTTGCCTGTGAGAGAATCAGGCCTCGGGGTTCAGCCTCGCTTACGGCAGGCGCCAACGCGAGCAGAGCAGAGCGCACTTATCCTCGACCGCCTGCGGTTTCTGGTAGTAGACCGAGAGCAGGTCGCCGCCGGGCAGTTCGACGGTCGCTGGGTAGCCGAGATCGCCGTCGGGTCCATCGTCGCGCAGGATCCAGTCGTGCTCCCAGTTCAGGCCACCATCGCGGCTCATGGCAACGCGCTGACCAAAGGGCGCCTGCCGGTAACCATAGGTCAGTACCAGCGTCCCCGAGGAATGCGCCAAGAGATGCGGCGGCGAGCCGTGGAAGCCAAGCCCGCGTGGCAGGCTCCAGGTGCGCCCGTCATCCCGTGATTCCGTCTGCATGATACTGAAGTTGATCAGGCCCACCTGGGTCACATCGCCATCGGGACCGCCGCAGTTCTGCAGCCGGATCATACCGACCAGCCGACCATCCGGCAGCTCCGCGACATGAGCTTCGTGATAGCAGCCCCAGGCCGTGCCCGCCGCCAAGGGCACCGCGCCGAGCGCCGACCAACTCGTGCCGTGGTCGGTGCTGCCCATGGCCACGATGCCACCCTTGCTCAACTGTTCGAAGGACCCGCACTCCTTGCCCAGGTACAGCAGCGACCCGTCGCGGCGCCGAATGGGCCCATGCGGCGAATTCAGCGGCGCCCTGACCGGGGCGCCCCAGGTGTCGCCAGCATCCTCGGAGACCCGCAGCCAGGCGCCTTCGAAGCGGCCCTTGGCCGCGTCGGTCATGCGCGCCATGCCGGCCGCCCACCAAGCCTGCTTCTCCGGCGGCAGCGCCTTGACGATCTTCTGAATCCAGTCCGACGAGAAGTAGCGCCGCGTATCGCTGCTGAACCAGGTCACCAGCAGGCGCCGACCACCCAGGCAGACGGCGCCCGCGTCGCGGTCGTCCAGAGGGCCGTCGTTGATCACCCGTGGCGCGCTCCAGGTGCGTCCTTCGTCCGAACTCACGCAGAGCACCGTACGGCCAAACGGACAGACGTGCTCCGCGCGCAGACCCGAGGCCACCGCCGCCAGGGTGCCGTCTTCGAGCCGCGCCACCGACGGCCAGCCGAAGTAGCCCAGGAACTCCTTGGGCATCGAGCAGATCACCCCAGGTTCCGCCTGCAACCTTGCCGCACTCATCGCCTCTTCCTCCTTGCTGGATCTTTACCACACCACCAGGCCCTCAGCATAGCCCCGCGACCAGCGAGCCGCCAGCGCGGGTCCGCCCCCGGGCGGTTGACAAGGGCGCCTCGGGGACTGACGTTTCGCGGTGCTTGTTCGTGGCGTCCGTGCGTGCTGCCCAACCGCCCAATCGACGAGGTCCTGCCGTGAGGTTGCTGACGATGACTGTGCTTCTGGTCCCCATGCTGTTGACCGCCGCTGCCTCGGGGCCGCCTCTGGTGCTCAGCGCTGGAGAGAGCCTGGAACCCTGGAGCGGCGGGCAGATCACGCTCCTCCCCGACGCCCGTGAGGGTCGCCCGGCGGTCCGCTACACCGTGCCGGAAGGCGGGCCGCGGGGGCCGGTTCTTGACTTCTCGCGCCTCTCCACGCCGCTGAGCCGCGACCTGGTTCTCACCTTCTGGTATCGCTTCTCCGGCCGGGGATCAAGTTCGCTGTTCGTCAAACTGGTCGACCCGCAGTACTCGCAGGGCTGGCAAGCGACCTGGGAGGTTCTGGATCGCACCGAGGCCACGGGCGAGTGGGCCTTGGCAACCATCGATCTGGCCAGCGAGTGGATGAAGTGGGGTGACCAGCCGGTCGCCAGCGGCCGCTCGCTCAACTTCCGCACCGAGGGCTCTGCAGGAAGCGCCCTGACGCTGGACCTGGCGGAAGTCAGATTCAGCCCCAAGCTCTTCACCGCGACCCTGCTGGAGACGCATGTCAAGGATGGCGTCGGCACGGTACGGTTCGAACTGACCAACCTGACCACCGCGGAGCTGGTGCTGCTGACCGCGGTCGGCAAGCAGCGCAGCGAGGTCCGCCTGGCCGGCGGGACGACACAGCCGACCGAGGTCGCCGTGGCTGCGGACCCCGCACAGTGGCAGGCGCTGGCCCCGCTGGCGGCGCTCACGGCCGTGGTCTCGGTAGCCGCTCAGGGGGCGCCCGAGAGCGAGCGCCGGTTCTGCCTGAGCCTGACGAAACCCCTGCGCCTGCCGCCGCACCCGCGCCTGCTTCTCAGCGCCGCCGAGCTCCCGGCCCTCAAGGCCAAGATCGCGCGGCTGGAGTGGGCCCGGGCCGCTTACGAGGCAGAGACCAAGCGCGCCGATGGCTGGTTGACCAAGCCGGTGGAACTGCCGACGCGCGGCAGCCAATGGTGGCACTGGTATGCCTGCAAGAAGGACGGCACCAGACTCCAGACCGTGTCACAGACCGAGCACAAGTGCCCGGTCTGCGCCCAGGTCTACTCCGGCTGGCCCTACGACGACGTCGTGCTGGACCGCCTGCACGGGGCCCTGGCCGAGGGTCTGCGCTCCCTCGGCCTCGTTTACCAGTTCACCCAGGAGGCGCGCTACGCGGCCAAGGCCAAGGAAATCCTGCTTGCCTACGCCGAACGCTACGAGTCCTACCCGCTCCACAACATCCATGGCAAGCCCGCCGTCGGGGGCGCCCGTGTCGGGCCGCAGACGCTGGACGAATCTACCTGGTTGATCCCCATGTGCCAGGGCGCCGACATGATCTGGGAGACGCTCACCGACGCCGAGCGCGACCAGGCCGAGAAGGGCCTCTTCCGCCCCGCCGCCGAGGTCATCCGCCAGCACCGCATCGGCATCCATAACATCCAGTGCTGGAAGAACTCCGCCGTGGGGTTGGTGGGGCTGTTGCTGGAGGACTCTGAACTGGTTGCCGATGCAATCGCCTCGCCGCACGGGTTTCGCGCGCAGGTGGCCCAGGGCGTCTCCGCCGATGGCCAGTGGTACGAGGGCGCCTGGGGCTACCACTTTTACACCGTCTCCGCCCTGCTTCCTTTGCTGGAAGCGGGTGAGCGCTGCGGGTTGGGCTTGTACGCCTTCGAACGTGACGGCCGTTCCTGCCGCGGCCTCTTCGATGCGCCGCTGGACCTGGCCATGCCCAATCTGGTCCTGCCGGCTTTCAACGACTCGGGAACGGTCAGCCTCAAGAGCCAGGCCCGCTCCTACGAGTACGCCTTGGCGCGCTATGGCAAGCCGCGCTACGCCGAAGCGCTCGGACCGGACCGGCGCAACCCCTCGGCCCTCCTGGTCGGCGTCGACGTCCTGCCCGCGGTGCCGGCCGAGGCGGGTGGCAGCCGCAATGTGACCGCCGCGGGCTATGCGATCCTGGCTCACGGCAACGGCACCGATGCGGCCTGGCTCTGCCTCAAGTATGGGCCCCACGGCGGCGGTCATGGCCACGATGACAAACTCAACTTGCTCGCCTACCGCAAAGAGTGCGCATTCGCCATCGATCCTGGCACCGCTGCCTATGGAGTCCCGATTCAGAAGGAGTGGTTCCGCGCTACCCTGGCGCACAACACCCTCACCGTGGACGAGCAGAATCAGAAGCCGGCCGAGGGCGCCTGCCTCGCCTTCGGCACGCAGCCGGAGCAGGGCCTGTCGGCGGTGTTGGCCGCGGCCGGACCGGTCTACCCGGGAGTCATCTACCGGCGGGCCGTGGCTCTGGTGGACACCGACCTGGTGTTGATTCTGGACCTGGTCTCGGCCGACACCGAGCACACCTTCGATCTGGCCTGGCACAACACGGGAACCTGGACCACGCCACCCGCCGGAGTGCCGGTCCAAGCGCCGCAGAAGCCCGGCTACATGCATCTCAAAGACACCGTCCGTGTCGAGGGTGACCTGCCCGTCATCCAGGCGTCGAAAGACCTCGCCGTGGCGTTGACCGTGACCTCGGCGCCGGGCGAGACCTGGGCCGGACGCGGTTTTAACGCCCGGGACGAGAACCGCCCCGTCGCCATCATCCGGCGCACACACGGGCGCACCGCCCTCGTCGGCTGGGCCCTCGATCTGAGCGGGAAACTCAGGGGCGTGCGCCTCTCCGGCACCCCCGAGGATGCCTGCCTGGAAGTGGACGGCCCCGGCGGCCCAGTCCGCCTCCTGGTCAAGCCCGGAACCCCGACTCCGCTCGCGGTCGAAGCGGCCGACCGAAGGCTGGACGTCCCGGCCTGGCGTTAGTGCCTCGCCTGGCGCCACCGCGCCGCGGGAATGAACCCGCGTCCTGGTATAAGAGGCTCTTGCAGAACCCCGCGGCGGACCCCGAAACGGGCTTGGCGGCGCGGGCTCCAGGGCCAGACGCGGGGTTCGGCAAGAGCCTCAGATAGGAACCGCAGAGGGTCGAGGGGTGAAACGGCGGTTCGCATATCGGGATGTCCGGCACCAGCCGAACCCTGAACCCCCAGGACCCGAGTAGTCACCACCCACGGAACTCACCTGCGCCCGCGCTGGCCTTTGACCCGCCGCATCTCACGGCTAGGTTGCACGCCGGGTTTACGGTTGCTGAGTGTCCAGGTTCCGTAGTCCAAAGCCTAAGGTTTGCCGCAGGCGTCGTTCGAGGTTCGTCATTCTGACTTCTGGAGGTCTCGCCATGCCATTCCGCATCTGTGTCATCGGCTGCGGCGCGCTCTCGAGCCGCGCTCATGGACCCGCCTGCCGACGCTATGCCGAGCGTCACTCGGGGGTCGAACTAGCCGCCTGCTGCGACCTCGATGCGGCTCGGGCGGAGAGCTACCGGCAGGCCAACGGCTTCCAGCGGCACTACACCGACTATCGGGCCATGCTCGCCGCCGAGCGCCCCGAGGCCGTCTGCCTGATGGCGCCAGTCAGCCAGACCTGCGAGTTGTCCTGTGCGGTCCTCGAACTGGGCTTCCCGTTGCTCATGGAGAAACCACCTGGCCTTAACCGCGACGAATGCCTCGCCATGATCGCGGTCGCCGAGCGCACTGGCCTCCCCAACCAAGTCTCCTTCAACCGGCGCTATACCCCTCTGGTGCAGGAACTCAAGACGCGTCTCATGACCCAGTTCCAGCCCGCTGACATCCAGAACCTGCGCTACGACTTTTTCCGCATCAACCGCCGCGATGCCGATTTCGCCACCACCGCCATCCACGGCATCGACACGGCCAGCTTTCTGGCCGGCTCGCCCTACCGGCGGGTGCGCTGCCGCTACCAGGAGTTGCCGGCGTTGGGCCCGACCGTGGCGAATATCTTCCTGGATTGCGACCTGGCTTCCGGCGCCACGGTCCAGATCAACTTCTGTCCGGTCACCGGCGTCATCATCGAACGTGCCACCGTCAGCCTGTTCGACCATACCTACTTTCTGAACATCCCCATCTGGGAAGCCTATGACAGCCCCGGCCGACTGCAACACCTGGTGCGCGGGGAACGGGTCGAGGACCTCGATGGCGGCACGCTCGAAGGCGCCGGGGAGATGTACATCGCCTCAGGTTTCTACGGCGAGAACGCCAGCTTCTTCGACGACCTTAGGGCCGGGCGCCGCCCCCGCGGCGACATCCGTTCGGGCCTGCAGGCGGTGGAGCTCGCAGACTGCCTCCGCCGACGCTGCCCGGAATACGTCGCCTGAGCCGATCCCAGCGCCCCAGCGCTCCTGCCTCACCTTCAGGCCGGGGAACAGAGGCTCTTGCAGAACCCTCGGCTCACCAGCATCTCGCC
>CAIZKT010000200.1:0-9162 GCA_903933565.1 uncultured Victivallales bacterium
CGGTGATGCTGAGGTAGTACAGCGGCCAGGAGGCCAGGGTTTCCGCCAGGACCGCCAGAGCCTGCTCGCCCTGTACCCCGATGGCGGCGTTTCCCCGACCGAAGAGAATCGGATCGACCCGCATCTCGCCCACCGTCACCAACGCCGCCCACTGCGCCTCGGTAAGCAGCGCTGCCGCGGCGGCGCCCCGCACCTGCTCCTCGCTGGGATCGGCAGGCGCCCCGTCAAGCACGTTGACCTCTCGCCCCGGGTGGAAGCCGGCCTTCTTCAGGTCACGGACGATGCGGTCGTCGTAGAGGCGCTCGGTCGAGCCGGCGAGCGGGTCGCGCGGCAGCGCTTCGGTCCGCACCAGGACGTCGGTCACCTTGCGCACCATGGCGCCCAGGTCATCCAGGCCACTGCCTGCCACCAGGCCGAAATGGGCGTAGTTCTCCAGCGTGTTCTTCCAGCGGATGCCGCGAGCGATGGAGGCGGCCTCGGCGCTGCTGGCGCTTGCCCCGCTGGCCTTGAGATCCCGGGCCACCGCCTCGGCCATGCGCTCGCGGTCAGCATAGGCCGTCCGGGCGTATTCCTCCACCACGGTCCGGGCCAGCGCGTAGTTCTCGGTCAGGAATTGGCGGCGCACGGTCAAGACGTCAACGACGTAGCCCTTGAGCTTCGAGGTGTCCAGCAGGACGTGAGCCTCCGGGTCCGCCAGGGCCCTGGAGACATCGGGCTCCCACATGGCGTAGACCTGAAGCCGTTGCCGGGGTTCGCTGCGGAAACGCCGGTAGACCTCCGCGGAACCGCGGGCCGGCAGCAGCCACTGATCACGGGATAGGGCCGGCAGGTTGAAGCTGGCGATCACCACCCGTGCCAGGAACTCCGAGGGCGAGTCCGCGGTCAGCACGAAACGGGCCTCCGGCGAGTTCAGGGCGCCGATACTGCCAACGCTGCCCTTCCAGGCGACCAGCGCGTCAGCGCCCACGGTCTCGTCGAGCACATAGACCACGCTGCCAGGAAAGGCGCCCAGCCGAGCGCCGCACTGGATCAGCGAGTTGACCGGAAACACCGCCATCTCGACCTCGCCGACCTGCAAGGCGCGCAGACGCGCCATGTAGTCCGCGGCGTCATCCACCACCGTCAGCGCGATCCCCTGGCGGGCCAGGCGGTTGGACAGTTCGGCCGAGCGCAGCAGGCAGTAGCCGGAGAAGCTGTCTGCCGCCAGCCGCACCTTGACCGCCACCTCGCCAGAACGCCCTGGCTGACCCTGCCGTCCCAGGCGCTGCCGCTCGCGGTACGCGGGCAGGACCATGCTGCGGACGACGGCGGCGATGCCCGTGAGGATGACGATCCACACGAGGAGAGCCAGGACTATGCTTTTCGCGGTTCGTGCCATGGGCCTCGATGCTTCAACGGTGGCGGCGGGCGGGGGGGCGACCGCGAACGGCCTTGAGAATGATCATCGCGATGAAAGCCAGTACCATGAGCGGCACCCACGGCGGGTGTCCCGAGGCCGCCGGCGCGGGCGCTGGAGCCGACGCTGGAGCCGGCGAGTTGACGGGCGCCACGGCGGCGGGGACCGCCGCCGCCGGCGAACCCCCGACCGGGCTGCCGATCGGCTCGTTGCCGGGGGCAGCCAACGCCGTCACCATGGCCATCGCGGTCTCCGCCGGCAAGCCCGCCAACTCCGCGAAGGCCTCCTCCTCGCCTCCCCCCGCGCTGCCCTTACCGACTTCCGCGAAGACCTCCTGAATCGCCCGACTGAGGGCCTGTGGGTCGTTGGCGCGCCGGTACGAGTTGACCCTTCTGGCCAGGAGGTGATCCTCGGCCATGTCCACTCCGATGACGTCGACCGCGATACCGCGGGCCAGGATCTGGGGCGCATAGTCCGTGGTCAAGTTGCCGTCCGTGGCCTGGCCGTCAGTCACCAACAGCAGGCGGTACGAGCCATAGCCGTACTGCGCCTGGCGCGCCTCGAGCAGACGGTCGGCGCCCAGCTTCATGTACTCGCCGAGCGGGGTGCCCCCGCCCGCCGCCAGCGCCGCCACCGCCTGAAAAAAGACGGGATCACGGCGCGGCCCCAGCGGAAACACCCACCCCGGCGTCCGGCCGCTGAAGACCAGCAGGCCGACCTGCGTCGACGGCGGAATGGTCGCCATGACCTCCTTGAGCGCCGCTTTCGCGGCCTCGATCTTGTGTACCCGCGTCCCCCGCATGACCTCCTGCATGGAACCAGAGCAGTCAAGCACCATCACGACGTTGTCGGCGTAGACGGCCGACGCCGAGGCCGACGCCGCAGCCGACGTCAAGCACAGCAGAAGGCAGACACTGACGCACCATCTTGTCATGGGAGATCCTCCCGGTAACCGCCGACGTCCACCGCGCCCGCCCCCTGCCCGCACCCAGCGGACAGGGGGACAGCAATCTTCCCCGACGCGCCGCGTCAGAAGTCGAACTCGGACTCGGTCATCACCTCGGGCTTCACCCGGATCAAGCGGAACTCGACCCGCATGTTCTTCTCTGCCTCTGCCATGCTGGCCGGCTTCGGAATGACCGGTTCGACAATGCCGACGCCGATCGGCTGAACCTGGCTCTCGTCGATCTCGAGGCCCTGGCTGCCGGCGTAGGCCAGGACCGCCGCCTTGACGGCTTCAGCGCGTTTGCGCGACAGGTTCAACGCGGCCTGCATGGTCTCCCGTGGATTGCCCCCGGCGCCGCCATCAAAATCGCCGCGCTTGATCATCTCCACCAGCTCTCCGCTTGCCCCGATGCTCAGGGGCTTGCCCTGCAGGTAGTAGGTGTAGTCGCCGCGCGTGCCGGTCCGCTTCAGAATCCCCTTCTGCAGACCCGCCTGGACGGTCTCCAGCAGGATCTTGGTGGGGTCAGAGTGCCCGCGCACCGCAATCACCGCACTGGCGTACTTGGCGGAAAGCTCGACCACCTTCTGAAACTCGGCGCCGTATTGCACCGCGCTGAACTCCTCCTGGTTGGGTTTAAAGTTGATCGAGAACTCGTAGATGGTGTTCTGGTCGAGAGCGCCGCCGGCGTTGAGGGCCTCGATCTCGTCCAGCACGGCTTCCGCCCGGAAGCGCTCCTGTCGTGTCGTCTCGGTCTTGGTCAGCAGGCTGGTGAACACCGCGGCATTCCAGTCCAGGGGTGAGGGAATCATCCCGGTGCGGACCTTGGCATAGCCGCGCGTCGCGGCCAGCCGCAGGGCGGCCTCCTGGAACGCCTCGAAGCCCGTCAGGTTGTTCTTGGCCGTAAAGAACTTCACGTTGCCGGGATGCCCCACGAAAAGGCTGTCCAGGATCAGCCCGTACGCATCCTGCTCCAGCGGCAGGACCCCCTTGCCGTAAATGCTCTGCGCCATGGCCAGCAGCGCCTTGAGCGGCGCACTGCCCTTGGCCTCGTACTGCTTCTTCATCTCCATCAGCTCTTCACAGGCCTTCAGGTAGCCCGCCGCGAACTTCTCGCACCAGGGCCGGTTCGCTTCGAAGAAGTCCTTGCGGACCACATAGACATCCGCAATCGAACGCGACCGTTCCGCCGTCGAGGCCAGCACCCGGGCACCCTTGACCGTGCCCTCCACGCCGCTGCCGGTATTCTGCAGGCCGCTGGTCAGCCCCAACATGTCGGGCGAGATCACGAAACACACATCGATGCTGGGGTCTTTGCGAAACCTGGCCGCCGGACTGTCCTCCGTACCGGTGAGGTCCTTGGCCCACACCACGGTGACCGCGTCCCAGCCGAGGCCCGCATCGCGCAGGAGGTCGTCAAGGAGACCCTCATGGGGACCGCCCTTCTGCAGACAGACCTTGGCCCCGCGCAGATCGCTCAACGTCTTGAGCCGTTCCCGCGACACCGCATGGTCCCCGGCAGACCAGGTCATCTGGAACAGCACGACGCCCTTGGTCCGCGGATCGCTGCCGATCACCTCGGAGGCCATGCCGATCATGTGGAAGGTACCGCGGAGAAATGGGGTCTTGCCGGCGATGTAGTCCCGCACCTGCTGGACAAAGTTGTCGCCGGGAACCAGTTTCAGGGCCAGGCCCTGCTTCTGAAAGAGGCTCCCTGGCTTCGTCTCGAGGCCACCATTGGCAAGGAAGGTCGCGACATCGCCGCCCCAGACGATGAAGGGAACCTGTACCGTCCCGGGAGCGCTGACAGCCCCAACCGGCACGCTCCCGACCAGTTCAGTGAAGGTCTCTGCCGCCGCTTTGGCGACAACCGCCAGCAGGATACCACCTGCTGCCATCAGACTCAGGGTTCTTCTCTTCATCGGCTGTCTCCACACCTGCTGAGCGCACCCAGTGACGCATACGAGCATTCCGACTTCGGTCAGCCGCATCGGCGCAGCTGCGGTTACAGAATTCCCTACTATTCAAATGTGGGGGTAGATGCCGGTCTTGTCAACTTGACCCGGTTGAGCGTGAGGCCGTCGACGGGGTCCCCAGTCAGGTCAGGACTCCTCACGGATACGCCAGAGAGCCATCCGGGGTGCGTGCCTGGGTCCACTCCAGCACCCCCTCGGGGCAGGGGTAGCGTGCGGCCAGTCCCTCGTCGAGGTCGATGCCGAAACCGGGCTTGTCGTTGGGGTAAGCGTAGCCGTCGCGTAACTCGGGACAGCCGGGGAAGATCTCCTGCTCGATCTCGGAAAAGCCGGCCCACTCCTGCACCCCGAAGTTTGGGCTGCTGACATCGAGGTGGATATTGGCCGCATGGCCTACCGGCGACACATCGCCGGGACCATGCCAGGCCGTGCGGATGCCAACCGCCTCGCACACGGTGGCGAGCTTCCTGGCCGGAGTCAGGCCGCCGATGGCGCTGATGTGGCAACGGATGAAATCGATCAGGCGCCCCTCGATCAGCGGCTGCCATTCGCGCGCGTTGACGAAAAGCTCGCCCATGGCCAGGGGCGTGGCGCATTGCTGCCGCACCAACCGGAACCACTCAACCTGCTCTGGCGGCAGCAGATCCTCAAGGAAGAACAGGCGGAAACGCTCCAGGTTCTTGGCAAAGCGTACGGCCTCGGTTGGCACCAGCCGTTCATGCACATCGTGAAGCAGTTCCACCTCGTCGCCGATCACCTCGCGCAGGTGTTCGAACAATTTGAGGACGTGGCGGGTGTAGGCCGCCGGGTCGAAGTACGCGCCGGGCAGCGACCCTGGCGGTGGGGTGATGGCGGCGCGCCCGCCGTAGCCGCCCACCTGAGCCCGCACGAAGCGCAGGCCCTGGGCCAGGTAAGCGCGCACCCTCTCGGCAACCTCGGCCGGTTCGCGCCCGTCGGCGTGGCGGTACACGGCGGCGCCCTCACGGCACTTGCCGCCAAGGAGCTGGTAGACCGGCATCCCGGCCAGCTTGCCCTTGATGTCCCACAAGGCCATATCCACCCCGGACAGGGCGTTGTTCATCACCGGTCCAGAGCGCCAGTAGGCATTGACGTGGACCAGATTCCAGGTGTCTTCGATACGCTGCGGGTCACGCCCCACCAGCAGGGGCTTCAGGTAATCCTCCACCACGGTCTTTACGGCGCGGTGCCGCTGCGTAAAGGTGGCGCACCCCAGGCCGTACAGACCCGGTTCGGAGGTCTCCACCTTCACCACCATCAGGCGCTTCTGAATGCTGCCCGCGCCGGGGGAGGTCATGATCACCCGCAGATCACGAATCGTCAGGCCTGCCATGCTGCTGCTCCCTATGCGTTCGCCATTCTGCCCAGGACCAGCGCGGAGGCTGAGCCCTGGCAGGGCCGTCTCGAGATGGCCTACTCCGAAACCGCTACAACATAGTCTCTGCGCCTGCGCTCGTGGCCAGTGCTTGTGGGGCAACTCTTGCCTGAGAGCCGCGGCTCTCGCGGTGGCGGATCCGGGACACGTACCGACTCCGGGCGAGGTTGACAGAAGCGCGTTCCGGCCTACACTGAAAGCCTTGCGGGGTGGGCTGCTTTTTATGACGCGCGCGAACCGGTCCACAGGCCCCCTCGCCCGGGGCTGCTGCCTTCCTGTCCTTGTGTCGTTGCGACCTGCGGGAGAATTCATGCCGTGCCACTTAAGCGCGTTTTCGGGAGTGAGGTAGTGCGCCGGGCTCTCGCCACGGTATCTGCTCTTCTTTGCCTCCTGGCACTGGCCGGTTGCTCCCGACTGGCGCCGCCGACGCCGACGGTGGAGCCGAGCTGGACCACGCTGTTCGACGGGCGCACGCTGACCGGCTGGAAGGCCAGCGAGAACCCGGCCAGCTTCACCGTCCGCGACGGCATGATCATCGTACACGGCCAGCGGGCACACTTGTTCTACGTGGGAAGCGGAACCCTGGCGCCGGCATTTCAGGACTTCGAGTTGAAGGCGGAGGTCTTCACCCTGCCGGGCGCAACCTCGGGCCTCTTCATCCACACCGCCTACCAGGATCAAGGCTGGCCAACTCAGGGAATCGAAGTTCAGATCAACAACACCTCTCCTGCCGATCCCATGCGTACCGGCAGCCTCGGCAACCTCGCGACCCTCGACCGCTCCCCGGTGGCCGACGGCGTCTGGTGGGAGATGCACGTCACGGTGCGTGGCAAGCGCCTCAGCGTCAAGCTCAATGGCCAGGTGGTGGTTGACTACCACGAGCCCCCCGAGCGCGCCTCCGAGCCGCGGCTCGGCGCGGGCACGTTTGCCCTGCAGGCGCATGACCCGGGGAGTGAGGTCCGCTTCCGCAACCTCCGCATCCTCCCCCTGGCCGAAGGCGCTTCGGCAGCGCCGACGGGATCGAGCCCTGCCCTCACCGCTCCGGCGCCGGCCCTCGCCGACCTCTTCCAACAACTGGCGGCCTTCGCGGGTGGCGGCCCGTGCCAGGCCATCACCGCCGTGGAGGACCTCTTGGCCAAGGCTGCCCCCGAGGAGCATGCCGACTTCGAGACCCGGCTGCTCGCCGTCCTCGCGTCACCCAGCACGACCGCGGCCGGGCGCCAGGTGGCCTGCCGACTGTTGCAGCGCGTCGGTTCCGACGCCTGCGTGCCGACCCTGGCAGGGCTGTTGGCGGACCCGGAGCTGTCGCCCCCGGCCTGCGGGGTTCTGGAGCGCCTGGACAGCCCGGCGGCGCGGCGCGCCCTGCGCGAGGCACTCGAGAACCTCACCGGCCCCCAGCAGCTCGGAGTCCTGCATTCCCTGGGCAACAGTCACGACCCCGAGTCCGTGCCCCGGCTCATCGACCTGGCCGGCACTCCCGACGCCGCCTTGGCCGAAGCAGCCCTGCAAGCCTTGGGCGAGATCGGCGGAATGCCGGCCATGACCGCCCTGCAAGAGGCCCGCTCCGCCGCTCCGAGCGAGCGGCGAGACCAGGTCACCCGCGCCCTGCTGCGGGCCTTGGAACAGACCGATAGCACCACCGACCCCGACGCCGTAGCGGCCGCCTACCACGCTCTGTACGCCGCCAGGGAACCTCTGCTGGTACGGGTGGCCGCATTCGCTGGATGGGTCCGTCTCGAAGGCGAACGGGCAGCGCCACTGATCCTGCGGACGCTGGAGGACCCCGCCCCCGAGCTGCAGGGCCTGGCGGCACACTACATCCGTACCCTGAAGGGCGCCGACCTCACCGCCGCCTGTGCCGCACGCCTGTCCCAGGCCGATGCCGCGGTGCAGGTGGCCCTGCTCGCCGCCCTGGCCGAGCGCGGGGACCGACTTGCCAAGCCCGCCGTGCTGGCGGCGCTGCAGCGCCCCGAACGCCAGGTCCGTGAGGCCGCCGCCGCCGCGCTGGAAAAGCTCGGCAGCGCCGCCGAGATCGAGCCCCTGGCCCTGGCCGCCGCCAAGGCCAGCGGACCTGAACACGATACCCTCTGCGCCTCACTCAGTCGGCTGCCGGGAGATGAGGTCGGACCGGCCCTGCTGAAAACCCTCGCCCACGCCCATCCCGGGGTGCGCCGCGCCGCGATCCGGGCGCTGACCCTCCGGCGTGAGCCCGGCGCCGGACTACGGGTCATCGCGGCCGGAAATGACCCTGACGCCAACGTCCGTCTCGAGGCCTGCGCGGCTCTGCCAGACCTGGTCGAGGTCAGCAGTCTGCCACGCCTCGTCGGCCTGCTGGCGCGGGCTCCCACGGACGCCGACCGCGAAGCCGTCCGCGCCGCCTTGACCGAAATCGGCGCGCGCGCCGCCACGCCGGACCGCGCCGCTGAGGTCCTCGCCGCCGCGCTGCAAACCGCCACCGCCCCCGCCGTACGCAGCGCTCTGCTGCGCAGCCTGAGCCAACTCGGGGGCCCCACCGCCCTTGGGGCCGTGCAGGAAGCGCTGGACGATCATGACGCAACCCGCGCCGACGAACGCAAAGCCATCCTGGCCAGCCTGGCCATGGCGCCCGATCCCCGCGCCGGTGAGATCATCAGCGCCAGCCTCGGAGACGCCGCTGTCCAGACCGCAGCCGCCACCGCGCTGTTGACCCTGGCTCGCCGCCTCCTCGGCCTCGACCTGGCCCAGGCTCGCGACTTCGCCCTGCGAGCCCAGAAGGCGTGCCCCGCAGACTCGGTCCAGCGCCAGGCCGAGGCCCTCCTCAAACTGACCTCCGGGATGGCCGCCTACCTGACCAGCTGGCAGCTCGCGGGACCCTACACTGGCGTCCCGCGCGAGGCGCTGTTCACCGCCGTGTTTCCCCCGGAAGAAGGCAAGGACCAACCCGGTGACTGGAAACCGCTGCCGGTCGGCACGCAGCCCGATAAGCCCTGGCTGCTCGACCTCCAGCAGGCCCTCGGCGGCGACGACCGGGCCGCCTACCTGCGTACCTTCCTCTACGCGCCGCGGGAGCTCCAGGCCCGCCTCGATCTGGGCAGTAACGACGGCGTGAAGGTCTGGTTGAATGGCCAACCCGTCCACGCCAACCCGGCCTGGCGTGAGCTAAAGCCCGGCGAGGACGAGCTGCCGATCACTCTCTTGCCAGGCTGGAACACCCTGCTGCTCAAGGTGGTACAGGGCGACGGAGAGTGGGGCGCCTGCGCCCGCCTGGTCGCCCCCGACGGCAAGCCCCTCGAGGGGGTGACGGCTAAGGCAACCCCGAGTGCCGTAGGCCGGTGACATAGGCCTCGCAAGCACACCCTCAGGCTCAAGTCTTCTGGAGAGACGCCTGGCCTCAGGCGATAGTCTTCTGGAGAGGCGCCTGGCCTCAGGCGATAGTCTTCTGGAGAGACGCCTGGCCCCAGGCGATAGTCTTCTGGAG
>CAIZKT010000201.1:0-7324 GCA_903933565.1 uncultured Victivallales bacterium
CGACGCTTCTCCTCGCGGTCAAGCGGGTTGAGTTCACCGCCGATACCGTTGAGTCCGTACTCGAGATCACGGATGACCACGGCGGGCGCTATCTGCTGCCGGTCAGCGCCGAGAAGTAGGGGGAGGAGGCGGACGATGAAGGATGAACCAGAGGGCAGACCGATGGCACCGTCCCCAGGTCAGTTGTCCGCGTTCTGCGCTCGGCGTTCTGAGTTCTGCGTTCCCGGAAAGACAGGTACTGCCATGAGACCGATTGCCCTCGTACTTGCGCTGCTTGGCCTGGGTTGGGTGGGCTTGGTCAGCGCCACGCACGCCGGGACCTACTCCGGGCTCTGGGTCGGCCAGGTGACCGTGAACAAGGTCAATGAGGCCCAGAACAACGGCCCGACGCCAACCGCGGTCAAGCAGGAGTTCAGCTTCCGCGTCATCGTGCATGTGGATGCGAGCGGCAAGGCGCACCTGCTCAAAGACGTTATCCAGATGTGGAAAGACGGGACACTCAACCCCGACGGTAGCCTGGCCACCCCCGGCCGCTACGTGCTGCTCACCGACGACACGCGGGTCTGGCAGTTCAAGGGCGCCACGCTCCGCGACGGCCAGTCGTTCGGTTACCGGATCAGCAGTCCGGCCTACGATTTCAGCACCGCGACCAGCGGTTACGATGCGGCCTCCAAGGGCGTTTACCTCGGGACGCTGACCAGCCCAACCGCTACGCTCACCTGCACGCTCAGCCTGCCCAAAGACCATCCCACCAACCCGTTCCTGCACAAGTACCACCCGGATCACAACAACCTCGACGACCAGTTCCAGACCGCCGTCGCCGAGGCCTACGACGTCACGCGCACCCTGACCTTCACCCTGACGGCCACGGCGCCCAACAGCGGCGACACGCCCGGCTGGGGCAAGTCCGTCATCGGCGGCACCTACGCCGAAACCGTTACCGGCCTGCACAAGAATTCAATCAAGGCGTCCGGGACGTTCCGGCTTACCATGGCAGGGAAGATTGCGGACCTGAACCCGCAGGAATAGGCGCTGACGGCTGAAGACTGGGCCCATCCGCTGGGGCTGAGCGCTCGGAGTTCTGGATTGAGTAAGGAGCCGCCCAACATGAAGATCACGGTTAGACGAACCCCTAGCACCGGCACCAACGTGGCGAGGAACGGCATTATGAGAAAAGCGAGATTCCTGGTGGTAGGCGTGATGTGGCTGGCGCTGGCCTCGGCCTGGAGCGATGTGCCCAAAACCATCAGTTACCAGGGCATTCTGAAGAAGGCCGATGGCACGGCCATGGTGCCGGACGGCGGCTACAACATCGTCTTCAGTATCTATACTCTGGCTTCGGGCGGGACCCTGAAGTACCGCGAGACTCAGGCCGTACAGGTGAAGAACGGCTTCTATGCGGTCGTGATCGGCACGGGCACGCCGCGGGCCGAGTCGCCGGTCGCGAGCCTGAGCCTGCTTAGCTTCAACGACGAGTACTGGCTCGGCATTACGGTGGGGGCGGACCCGACCGTGGCGAACACCGAATTGACGCCGCGGGTGCGCCTGACGGCGTCGCCCTATGCCCTTAACGCCGACACCGTCGACAGCCTGCACGCCGCCGACCTGCTCGACAAGGCGATCTATGACATCAATAAGGACGGGATCGTGGACGTGGCCGCCGTGGCCAAGGGCGTGGACTTTGCCTCCGGTGTGAACCTCCAGCTCAACAACGGCTTTGTCGCGACCGGTGCTGGTACAGTCGGCAACCCCGGCTTCACCTTTACCGGCGACCTCAATACCGGCATCTTCGCGCCCGCGGCCGACACCCTCGGATTCAGCACCGGCGGCACGAGCCGCTTAACGCTCAGTTCGACGGGGGTGAACGCCGGCAGCAGCGCCATCACCACCACGGGCACGCTCTCGACCGGCGCGGCCACGGTCACCAGCCTGAACGCGGGCAGCGGTGCCATCACCACCACCGGCACGCTCTCGACCGGCGCGGCCACGGTCACCAGTCTGGGCGCCGGCAGCGGCGCCATCACCACCACGGGCACGCTCTCGGCCGGTCCGGCCACGGTCACCAGTCTGGCCGCGGGCAGCGGCGCGATCACCACCACGGGCACGCTTTCGGCCGGCGCGGCCGCGCTGGCCAGTTTGAACACCGGTATGGGGGCGTATGAACTCTACGCCATGGACCAGAACGTGCGGACCTTCGATCCGGTCACCTTCGGCAAGATCGTGGGGCCGGCCGGGTCGATGGCAACCCCGACATACACATTCACTAGCGACCTCCACACGGGCATCTACTCCACCGCCGGCGCGATTTCCTTCAGCGGCAACAGCGAACGTATCCTCACGCTTGCCGAGACGGGGGCCAGCGACAACTACGCATGGGTCAATGGCAATCTATCTGTCTCCAGACCTACCGACACCAGTTTCGTCCCCCCGACGATTCGGCTCGCCATCGGCGATTCCGATACCGGTCTGGACTGGGCCTCTGACGGTATCCTGACACTCGTCACCAACAATGTCGAGCGGGCCCGGATCGGCACTGACACCTTTAACATCAGTACCGATGTTGGTATCGGCATCGGTACTGCCGCAGTTGGTTCGTTGCTCCGGCTCGCCATCGGCAAAGCCGATACCGGCCTGAATTGCGCGACCGACGGGGCCCTGACTTTCTTTGTCAATAACATCGAGCGTGCCAGACTTACAAATAATGAAGGCATGTTTATCCTCGCCATGGGCAAAGGCTTCCAGGTGGGCGGCGGGTCGTGGGGGACCGTCTCGGACGAGCGGCTCAAGAAGAACATCGCCGGCCTGTCCGGCTCCCTCGATGCGTTGCTGAAACTCCGTGGCGTCACCTTCGAGTGGAAGGACCCGGAGAAGATGGGGAACCAAGCCGGAACGCAGACGGGCTTCATCGCGCAGGAAGTCGAGACGGTGTTCCCGAAGTGGGTCGAAACCACCCCAGACGGGTTCAAGGGCCTCTGCCTGCCCGTCGGGTTCTCGGCGCTGACGGTCGAAGCCATCCGCGAACTGGCGGCGAAGAACGCGGCCCTGGAAGCGGACCTGGCGGCAACCAAGGCCACGCTCGCGGATGTGCTGAAGCGGCTCACGGCGCTGGAAGCAGCGAAGTGAGTGATCGCAGCCTGAGTCGTAGCGGCCTCGCTGAGGCGGCGACCGGGTGCGGGCTCCGCGAGCCCGCGCCTACCAGCGGCGGCGACCGGGTGCGGGCTCCGCGAGCCCGCGCCTACCCCCCGGCCGACCAACCCCCGACAACCGATATCTGCGCGCTGCTCACACGGATTGCGAAAGGAAAGAGGCGCACTATGAGACGTGTCCCGCGCCAACTCCCCATCCTGGCCGCTTGCCTGCTGCTGCTGGCGGCATCCCCCCGTCTCGCGGCGCAGACGAGCGGGATCGCGCCCAGCACGGTCAACAGCGGCTACGGCGCCGGCGCCAACGCGTACTATGCCGCGGAGTCGTTTGTCGGCACGTCCTTCGGCGTCTCGGTGAACTCGACCGTGAGCATCGCGTTCGCCGGCGGAGGCAGCGCCTCGACCGGCGCGCAACTGACCTCGTTTGTCGGCAGTGCCACGGCCCTCGGCGACCTGGCCGGCGTCTCGCAGCGCACCACGGTCCTGGTCTCCTACACCGACGCGAACATGCAGGCGCAGAGCTTCACCGGCGTGCTGCTGGTCAATGGCCCAGGGGCGCTCTTCTATAGTTCGGCGGAGCAGGGCCTCGATTACCGTAACTGGTCGGTCCAGTTCGGCGGCGGCACCGACGTGCAGGCCGATGACGACCAGGTCCTGGCCCTGGCCCCGGTCATCGGCGGCCCGGAAACCGATCTCGGCAGTGTCATCGTCGCCGGCAGTTTCCGCGGCACGCTGACCCTGAACGGCCGACAGCGCGTCAACGGCACCCGCGAGACGATCACCTGCATCCAGACCACGGGCAGCGTCCGGGACCTGCTGGTCGGTCAGGTCAATCACCGCGGCGAATGGTTGTGGGCCAGCAGCAGCGGGGTTCTGGCCAAGACGTCCGAAGCCCGGGCCGTGGCGCTCGACGACGACCGCAATATCTATGTGGCGGGCCGCTCCGGCGACAACCTGGTCGTGATCAAGTATAACAGCAGCGGCGGCGAGCAATGGCGGAAGGAGGGCTTCGGCGTCGGCGGCGCCGCGGCCGCCGGCCTGGTGCTGCGTCAGGATGGCGCCAACGTCTTCCTCTATCTCACGGGCTGGTACAAGATGCCCTTTACGTTCCAGGGGACCGCGCTCAGCGGCGCCACCGGGGTCGAGCACGCCTGTGCCGCCAAGCTGGACGGCGCCGGGAACCTGCTCTGGATCAAGGCCGGGACCGGCAGCGGCAACAAACGCGGCAATGCCATCGCGGTGGATGCTTCGGGCAATGTGTATATGGTTGCCGAGTATGCTCAGGACCTGACCTTTACCGGGGGTTCGTCCCTGACCAACCCGTCCGCCGGGCAGGCGGCGGCCCTGATCAACCTGAGCGCCGATGGCGTACCGCAGTGGGCCACGAACCTGGCGACCGGCGCCGGCACCAATCTGGGCACCGCTCTGACGCTGGACGCCGCGGGCAACGTCTATCCCTGCGGCGCCTTTACCGGCAGTGCCAGCGTCGGCGGCCAGGCCCTCACGAGTGCCGGGACCCGGGACCTGTTTGTCGTCAAGTGTGACAGCGACGGCGTTCCGCAATGGGTGCAGCGTGCCGGCGGCTCCGGCACCGTCGTGCCCCGGGGCATCAAGCTCTACGAATACGACACGGCCGACACCAGCGTCTATCCGCCGACGGCGATTCACCACACCGAGTTCTACCTTGCCGGAGGTTTCACCGGCAGCGCCAGCTTTGCCGCCAAGACCATCGCGGCCCTCGGTGGCAGCGATGCCTTCGCCGCCCGTCTCGACGTAACCTCCGGACCGCCGGAGACGGTGGCGTGGCAGTGGGCCAATTTCGGCGGCGGCCTCGGTGATGACCAGGCCAATGCCGTCACCTTCGACAGTTTCGGCCTGGTCACCATTGGCGGCAGATTCAGCGGCATCGCCGGCTTCGACTACTCCTTCTTCTCAGCCCAGGGCAGCGAGGATGCGTTCGTCGCCAAGATCCCGCGCACCACCGGCGCCTTTCTCAGCGAGTTCTGGGTGGTGGGCAAGTCGATCCCGCGGCCGGAGGACGCGCCGCCCTTCCGCAAGGCCGACGGCAGCCAGGGCGTGACCCTGGTGCCGGAGATCGAGATTCTGAACGACCCCAAGGCCATGTACACCGACTACTTCTTCTTCAGTACCTACAACGGCGAACTGTTTGCCAAGCGCCCGAGTACGGCCAACATCAAGTGGCGCACCTCGAACGATATCATGGCCCAGGAGCGCGTCCCGGTCATCGGCTCGGCCGACTGGCCGGTGCGGCCCCAGATTCATGTGGCCGGGGTGCCGGTGGACGTCAAGGAGACCGACAAGAGCATCGGCTTCACCTCGCAGGTCGCTTACCACACCAGTGGCAGCGATGCGGCAGTGGCGACCGACACGTTCACCTGCACCGCGGAAGGTTTCGCCGTCCTGCACTACTTCGTCTCCACCAGCCCCAACAGCAACATCACCAGCAACCAGTCCCTCTTCACCGTGGTGCGGACCGTGCTGGCCTCCGACTCGGACTTCTACGAGGAAAGAAGCTGGGATATCGGCGCTACCCTCGGCACCCTCGACCCCAGCACGGACACCACCTACCTGACCTTCTATGCGCAGCCCTTCACGCACCAGGATGTGCATGGCAAGAACGCCTACATCTTCGACGAGACGCGCTTCTATGACGGCTACGCCAGTGCCTACAACCCCCTGCCAGCCTACGACCGTGCCTCCCGCCAGGGTGCCATCATCCCGGTGAACCTTGACGACAGTCTGCTGGTGGCGTGGTTCGAGGTGAATTCGGACACCGGCGTCGGTTGGCCGGTGAAACCGGTGAAGTACAACTGCGTCTGGCCGACAAGTCCGGCCAAGATTGTCATCGCCAGCACCTACGGCTCCGACGGCGGCTCGACGCCGACCCAGCCGGTCCTGTCGCCGACCATCTACTGGGAGCCAGCGGTCTACAACCAGCCGGAGAAAGGCAAGGCCGGGTACAACCCGAATGAGGAGCATGCCATCATCCTGCCCTCCAATGCCGGTAGCGGCTTCCCCGCGCTCTTCGCCCTGCGCTGCGACCTCAATGACCGCTACAACGCCTCGAAGTCGTACGCCCTGCTGAAATACTGGAATGCGGCCAGCGAGCAATGGGCCATGAAGGTCTACCAGGTGGTCGCCGAGGACGCTACCTACACGTTCCACTACAACGGCAAGGCCGGCACCAAGATTGATGCGCCGTATCCCCTGTCCATCCTGCCCAAGAGCCCGAAATCCACCCTGGAAGGACTTGCCGGGTACAAGGACTACAAGGGCGACCTGTGGGCTCAGGCCCAAGGGCCCGTGGTCGGCCGCTTCTTCTACCCGCTGCAGCCGGGTTTCTACCCCGAGCAGGCCGCGGCCTACTACACGGGCGCCAGTCAGGCTACCGATACGACGGTGCCCTGGCTGGACCGTCTGTCCGGCGGCAGCGTCGGCACGCCGGTGACCGTCAACTACACCTTGTACTGGCCGGATGCCACGGATCTGCCCGCGCCGCTGGTCCCCGAGGTGCTGCCCGTACTCCGGGTCGGCGAAACGCTGCTGACGCCGAAGAACGGCCTGCCCAACATCAAGAACCAGGCGGCCGTAACCGTGCTCTACGAGCGCAAGGACGGGGAGAGCGGCAAGAGCACCGCCGCCTCACTGGTGCGGGTGTTCCGGCCGCTCGATCCCGTGACCATCGGGCTGAAGTCCGACGGCGTAAGCCGCTGGTTGGCGGCCATCCCCAGCGACATCGCCACGACTACCCGCGCCGGCAAGATCATTCCCTCGGGAACCGCCGACGGCACCAAGAAGCTGCCCTACACCAGCCGTTGCCGTATCTCCTACGACCCGGTCAGCCTGGAACTGTCGTTCAAGGGCGTTCTCGATGAGGCCCGCAGCGGCGACCCGCTCCTGCTCCTCAATGTGATGTCCAGCAAAGAGCGGGACGCGCTGCAGGCCCTGAGCTCGAACAGCGGTTGGAAGGCGGCCATCACGGAGTTGTACAGCCGGAGCCGCGACGGGCTGACCACGCCGCCCACGCTCGGGCCGGACCTAGCCCTGACCGCGGGCGACACCAGCGGCACCGGCTACGTCACGGTCACCTTCAACGCCGACGCGCGGGTGACGCCGCTGCCCATCACCCTGGCGGTGTTCCGGGTCGAGTGCGCCCCGTA
>CAIZKT010000202.1:0-15915 GCA_903933565.1 uncultured Victivallales bacterium
CGGCGCCGCGGCGGCCACGCAGGGCCGCCCTCCAGGCGATCCGCCGCGTCCCGGCCGGATCGGAATAGGACCCGCGTCGGCACGTCTCATTCCGGTAGGTCCGGCCCCAGTCGGGGGCCCGGCTCAGCCGCCGCGGCGGACTGAACCCTGTATTCCTCTCCGCCGCCTCCTTCTCCGTCTCCTCCAGTCGCCGTTTCCCCCTCTCCTCCAGTCGCCGTCTCCCCGTCTCGCCGTCTCCCCGTCTCCCCGTCTCGCCGTTTCGCCGTTTCGCCGTTTCGCCGTTTCGCCCTCTCCTCCAGTCGCCGTCTCCCCGTCTCCCCGTCTCCCCGTCTCCCCGTTTCCTGAACCCCAGGGCCCTCGGCGTCTGGAAAAACCAGTGGCCTGGGGTATGGTGTCCGGATTGTTTTTCTGCCGCGGTTCCCTGGTTCCAGCCGGGCTGGAACTCACGGGAGGAGACGCGGATCACTCCGAGAGGGGCGCATGCTGATCACGGTGATCGGTCGCGGCCACGGGGGCACCCGGGCCATGTCGCACACACTAACTGCCAGCGGCGTACACATGGGCGCTCCGCTCAATGTGTCAGGCGATCTGCTACCGCCGGAGGATATGTACGAGGCCTGCCGAGTCATGGCCAGGCACGTGGTGCATCTCGGCGGCCTGCACTGGGACTTCTCCACGCTTCACACCCTGCCGATCGACCCCGAGTTTACCCGGTTGGTCGAGTCTTATCTCTCCTCCGTCCTCGGCAGTGCTGAGCCCCGGCGCGGCTGGAAACTCCCCGAAACCGCCCTCGTCTTCCCCTGGATCGTGCGGCTCTTCCCCGAGGCCTCCTTCATCCACTGGGTCCGCGATCCCCGCGACAGCATCCTCGGCGCCCACGTGACCGATGACCTGGCGGACTTCGGCGTGCCCTACGAGCACACCGATAACCTGCGCCTCCGCCGCGCCATCAGTTGGAAGTACCAGATGGAAATCGTCCGGGCCACCCCCAAGCCCAAACGCTGGATCAGCGTCCGCTTTGAGGACTTCGTGCTCCGGCAGGACGAGACCCTGGCGCGGCTGAGCGCCTTCCTCGGCTTCCCCCTGGCCAAGATCCCCGTGCGTCCAGATGCCGTCGGCCGCTACCTCACCGACACCGGCGAGCACGCCTTCCCCTTCTTCGCCGAAGACGAGTTCTACAAGCTCGGAAACACCCTGCCGAGCGTCCCCGTCGGCGCGCCCTGAAGGCCGCCCGCAACCCCGATCTGCCACGCTGATTTGGGCGTTTCTGACGAGCGCGACGGAAACCTGCCGCGGCGCGCCGTGTCTAACCGCCTACCTTGCGTACTTCCGGGCAATGCCGGTCCCCCTAGGGCAGCACGAGGATTGCGGGCGTGTTACACATCGATGACCAACTCCAGCCGACCGATCTGTTGCCGGCTCTGCAGCTGTTCTGGGACCTTTCCGGGCAGAAGATTCGGCTGCTCGAGACAAGCTATGGCCCCGCGGCAGGGGCCCCGGTGCTCACGGTCGAGGGGCGCTACACCGCTCGTGCCTGGACCGAATGGACCCGCGGCTTCCAGTACGGCTCGGCCCTGCTGCAGTTCGACGCCACCGGCGAGGCCGAATTCCTCGAGGTAGGCCGCCGCGGAACCGCGCAGCACATGCCCGCGCAACTCACCCATTTCGGCGTCCACGACCACGGCTTCAACACGGTCAGTACCTACGGCAATCTCTTCCGGCTCCAGCGCGAGGGCCGCCTGAATCTCGGCGCCGCCGACGAAGCGCTTCTGGTCCTGGCCCTGAAGTGCTCCGCGGCGGTGCAGGCCTACCGTTGGACTCACACCGCCGAGGGCGGCTTCATCCACTCGTTCAACGGCCGACACTCGCTCTTTATCGACACCATGCGCTCCCTCCGCATCCTCGCCATCGGGCACCGCTTGGGCCACCTGTTGCTGGCCGAGAATGACCGCCACGTGTCGCTGCTCGAACGCCTGGTCCAGCATGCGCGCACCACCGCCACCTGGAATGTCTACTACGGCACCGGGCGAGACGCCTACGACGTCCACGGCCGGGTCGCCCATGAGAGCATCTTCAACGCCGACGACGGCTGCTATCGCTGTCCCAGTTCCCAGCAGGGCTACTCGCCATTCTCGACCTGGACCCGCGGCCTGGCCTGGGCCGTGTGCGGTTTTGCCGAACAGCTCGAGTTCATCGACGCGCTGCCCGCGGCCGAATTCGACCGCCTGGGTGGGCGAGACGCCGTCGCGACGGTCATGGCCGAGGCCGCCCGAGCCAGCGCCGACTACTACCTCCGGGAAGCCGCCGCCGACGGCATCCCGTACTGGGACACCGGCGCCCCCGGCCTGCACCGCCTTCTCGGTTGGCGCGACCAACCGGCCGACCCGTTCAACCCCTACGAACCCGTGGACAGCTCCGCCGCCTGCATCGCCTGCCAGGGGCTGCTGCGCCTCGGCCAGTGGCTCGAAGGCCAGGGCGACCCCGAAGGGCACCACTATGTGCAGGCCGGACTGACCATCCTCCGCAACCTGCTCGACGCGCCCTACCTCAGCACCGATCCGGCCCACCAGGGCTTGATCCTGCACTCCCTCTACCACCGCCCCAATGGCTGGGATTTCGTGCCGCCCGGACGCACGGTCCCCTGTGGTGAATCGAGCCTCTGGGGTGACTACCACGCCCGCGAAGCCGCCCTCTACGTGCAGCGCCTCGCCCTCGGGCAGCCCTACCTCACCTTCTGGGGCCCCACGCCGTAATTCCAGGTTATAGTGTGGCCCCAACGCCTTCCGGTTCGTGCCCTGGGCCGAACGCCACAACCCGAAAACGGTTCCTGGCGGACTCGCTCCGCCGGGACGGCAGGCAGATTCCATCAGTCAGGTCTGGTCAAAGGAGTGCATGGCATGCAGATCCTGTCGCCTGCAATTGACGGCTACCTCACCCATTCCTCTTGGATTCGGCGGATGTTTGAGGCTGGGATCGAACTCAAGCGTACCTATGGCGCCGACAACGTCTGCGATTTCAGCCTCGGCAACCCCGATCTGCCGCCGCCGCCGGCGGTCAAGCAGGCCCTGCGGGACATCGCGGACAGCCTGGACCGGCCCATGGCGCTGGGGTACATGCCCAACGCCGGCTACCCGGAGGTCCGCGAGCGCCTGGCAGCCTACCTGGCCAGAGAGCAGAGCGTCGACCTGCGCGCCGACCATGTCGTGCTGACCTGCGGCGCCGCCGGGGCCATCAACGCGCTGTTTCGCGCCGTGCTATCGCCGGGGGATGAGGTGGTCTGCCCGGCGCCCTACTTCGTCGAGTACGGCTTCTACGCCGGCAATTTCGGCGGCGTGCTCAAACCGGCGCGGTCGAAACCCCTGACCTTTGAATTGGACCTGGATGCCATCGCCGCGGCGCTGTCCGAGCGCACCCGGGTGGTGCTGGTCAACTCCCCCAACAACCCGACCGGGGTGGTGTACGACGAGGGGCCGTTGCGCCAGCTTGCCGCCCTGCTCGAGCAGCACACCCGGAAGATCGGGCGGCCCGTGTACCTGGTTTCCGACGAGCCCTACCGCTTTCTCACCTACGATGGGGTCAAGGTGCCCCCGATCCTGCCGCTCTACCCGTTCAGCCTCGTCATCGGGTCCTTCTCGAAGAACCTGTCGCTGGCCGGCGAACGCATCGGCTACCTGGCGGCGGCGCCGACCATGGAGGGCGTCGAACGGCTGATCGCTGGCGTCATCATGACCAACCGCATCCTCGGCTTTGTCAACGCTCCCGCCCTCGGCCAGCGCCTGCTCGCCGCCGCCCTCGGCAACGAGGTCGACGTCGGCATCTACAGGGAACGCCGCGATGCCATGGCGGGCGTGCTGGACGCCGCCGGCATCCGCTACGCCCTGCCGCGAGGCGCCTTCTACTTCTTCCCCCAGGCGCCTGACGGCGTGGATGACAAGGCCTTCGTAGACCGGCTCCTGCAAAACCGCGTCCTCGGCGTGCCGGGCAGCGGCTTCGGCTACCCGGGCTTCTTCCGCCTGGCCTTCTGCGCCGACAAGCGCGTCATCGAACGCTCGGCGGAAGGCTTCCGCCGGGCGGTTGCCGGCTGAACCCCTAGCCCAGCGTCGCGGGCCATTCTGAGAGGACTCCGCATGTCCGAGCATCAACGTTTCGCCTATCGTTCACTGACCGAATTGCGTGCGGACATCGCACGTCTTGGCCTCGGTATTCCCACCCAGGAAGAGGTCGGCATCCTCGGCCAACCCGTAAGCATCGGCCGACACCAGCTCCCCAACCGTTTCGCGGTCCATCCGATGGAGGGGTTCGACTCGGATACCAAGGGGGCGCCTGGGCCGCTCTCGTTCCGCCGTTATCGCCGCTATGCGGAGGGGGGCGCCGGTCTGCTTTGGTTTGAGGCCACCGCGGTGCTCTGGGAGGCCCGCTCCAACCCCGGACAGCTCTGGCTCCATGAGGGTAATGTCGACGTCTATGCCCGGCTGGTCGAGGAGACGCGTCGGGCGGCTCGGGAGGCCTGGGGCCGCGAGCCGGTCCTGGTGCTCCAGCTCACGCACTCGGGACGCTACAGCAAGCCCGCCGGAGTCCCGCGACCCCTGATCGCGCACCACAGCCCGATTCTCGACCCGCTGCACCGCCTGCCGCCAGACTACCCGCTGGTCACCGACGACTACCTGGACCGGCTGCAGGAACACTTTGTCGCGGCCGCACGCCTGGCGGCCAGAGCCGGCTTCGACGGCGTCGACATCAAGGGCTGTCACCGCTACCTGGCCGCCGAGCTGCACGCCTCCTTCACCCGCCCTGGACGCTATGGCGGCAGCTTCGAGAACCGTACCCGCCTGCTGCGCGAAACCATGACTCGCATCCGGGACGAGGCGCTGGGCCTCTTCGTCACCACCCGCCTCAACGCCTACGACGCCATCGCCCACCCCTACGGCTTCGGAGTGAGCACCTACGACCACCGCGTGCCCGACCTGAGCGAGCCGCTGCGCTACGTCGAGATGCTCCGGGAGATCGGCATACCGCTGCTGAATCTCTCCATCGGCAACCCTTACTACAATCCCCACTACGGCCGCCCGTATGACTTTCAGATCTATGGCGCTAACCTGCCTGAAGAGCATCCCCTGCAAGGTATTGCACGATTCCTTACGATCACCCGTACGGTGCAGAAAGCCTTCCCGGACCTGCCCGTGATCGGTTCCGGTTACGCCTGGCTGCGCCAGTTCATGCCCAACGTGGCCGCCGCGGTCGTGCAGAGCGGCGGGGCCACCCTCGTCGGCCAGGGCCGCGGCGCCTTCGCCTACCCGGAGTCCGTACGCGACATCCTCGAAAAGGGCGCCATGGACCCCAAGAAGTGCTGCGTGACCTGTTCGGGCTGTACTCAGATCATGCGCGACGGAGCCAAGACCGGTTGCGTCATCCACGACGCGGATATCTACGGGCCGCAGTACCGCCTCGGTCGCCGCTACGCCTTGGATCGGCTGCAGCACGAAGTCCGGCGTTGCCGCGCCTGCCTGGAGGCGACCTGCAGCTCCGCCTGTCCCGCCCAGGTCGACGTCCCCGGCTTCCTGAAGGCCTTTGCGCAGGGCGACATCGCCACCTCCTATGCGATCCTGCGAGAGCGTAACGTCCTGCCCGAGATGTGCGGCTTCGTCTGCCCGGCCAACGAGCAGTGCCAGGGCCATTGCGTCGAGGACATCTTCGCCAAGAATTCGGTACCCATCCAGGACATCCAGATGGTCGTCTCCCGCAGTGCCCGCCTGCAAGGGCTGACCGGGGTGAAGCTGGGCGTAGCCACGGGCAAGCGGGTGGCGGTGATTGGCGGCGGCCCGGCCGGTCTCGCCGGCGCCATACGGCTGTTGGAGAAGGGGCACCACGTCACCCTGATCGAACGCGGCGACCGCCTCGGCGGCACCCCGCAAACCACCATCCCGGAAGAGCGCTACGCCGACGCCGACGCCGAAGTGGAAGCCATCCTCGCGCCAGCCCTGGCCGAGGGACGCCTCGAGCTGCGCCTGCAGACGGCGCTGGGCCGCGAACTGGCCCTGCCGGAACTCTGCCAGACCTTCGACGCCGTCTTCCTGGCCCTCGGCCTCAGCGCCTCCACACGCCTCGGCCAGGCCGACGGCGTTACCGATGCCCTGGCCTTCCTGCGCGACGCCAAGCTGAATCTGCTCCCACGCCTCCCGGATCGAGTCGCTGTCCTCGGCGCCGGCAATACGGCCATGGACGCCGCCTCGACCGCGCTCGACCGCGGGGCCCGTGATGTGACCCTCATCTACCGGCGCTCATTCCGTGAAATGCCCGCCTGGAAGAGCGAACGGGATGGCTTCCTCGCGAAGGGCGGCAATATCCTGCTGTTGCACCAGCCGCTCGGTTACCAGACGGACGCGGCCGGTCGGCTGTGTGGAATCCGCCTGGTGCGCACGGAACTCGGCGAGCCCGACGCCTCCGGTCGGCGTCGGCCGATACCCCTGCCCGCCAGCGAGTTCACCTTCCCTGTCGAGCTCGTGATCGAGGCCATGGGCCAGGCTCTGGAGGCAGATCTGCGCCAGGCACTTGCAGGCGTCACCTTTACCCCTGCGGGCCTGATCGCGGTCGATGCGCGTTTTGCCACCAGCAAGCCGGGACTCTACGCGGCGGGCGACGCCATCAACGGCGGCACCACGGCCGTCCAAGGCATCGCGGAAGCTCTGCGCGCCGCCGCGGCCATTCACGAGGACCTCATGGCCCGGCCATGATGCGGCTAGGGTAGCGGCGGCTTGTAGACCTTGAAGCTCGCCACCGGGACGGCGCCATCGCCGTTGGGGGTAAACTCCAGCGTGTGCGGGCCGTTGCTCAGCCCCTGGGCCAGAGTCGTGGCGTACTCGCGGGAAGCCTCGGGCGTGGCCGGGGCCTGGTAGACGTCCACAAACAGCGGCTTCGTCTCCCAGGTGATCACATAGTCCGGCGGCAGCGGCTTCTTGGCGTACTGCAACGCCCCGATGACACTCCAGGCCGAGGGCTCGATGGTGACCCGGCCCGAGCTCGAGACGAAGCGCTGGCTGGCGCTGCCTTCGCCGTCCGGGCCGGTGACCGAGCCACTCACGGCGAACTTGAGCACCTTCTTCTCCACATCGCACTCGCTGATCTTCAGCGTCCAGGTCTCGACGAGCAACGGCTGGTCATGGCCGAACTGGTTGATGGAAGGCCACCATACGTGCGGCGCAGCGGTCGGGCGACCGTGGTAGTACAACTCGGGGAACTGGGACGGCGCCTTGCCGTCCAGCAACACCTTGGCAGTGCCCAGTTTCGCCTCGGCGCCAGGCTTGGCGATGACGTCAATGCGGTTGCCGTCAAACTGCAGTTTCAGGCTCCCCCCCGGTCCCGGCGCCAGGCGCGGGTCGGTCGTCGGGGTCTCCCGCACCAGGTCCTTCCAGGGGTCCTGCGGAAAGGCAGGATCGTAGCGCAGAGAGGGCGCGACGAGCTTGCGGATCAAAAAGTTCCCCAGGGCATTGGGGTGGACGCTGTCTGCCAGGGTGTCCTTGGGGTAGAGCTGATGCTCTTTGAGGTAAACGCGCAACGCCTCACGCACCTCCGCAATCTCGCAACCGTACTTGGGGGCCAGTTGCCGCCACAGGGCCACCCGTTCCTCGTCATCCTTGGTCTGCCCGATCACGCCGGGATCGTCGAGAGGCGTCTCCTTGGGTAGGGTGGGGTTGAAGCGGAAGTGCGTGGTCCACAGCAGGATCTCGGAGGTGGTACGCTGCCGTACCCGCTTGATGATCTCCTCCTGCTCGCCCGTCTTCACCCCGCCCCAGCAGTGGTAGATCAACAGGTCGGGGTAGAAGGGGTAGAGGTCGTAATCCGCGGTCTTGAGCAGCGATTCGGCACCATAGCCACCAATCGCGCGGTTCTCGATCTGGAGGTCGGCATGGGGGTACTGTTTGCGCAGGTCGTCGGCCAGGGCGTAGGACCACGGCCCAGCGGTAACGGACTGGCCGTAGAACAGGATGCGCACCCGGTTACGACGCTCCGGCGTGCTCGTGGCCAGCAGCGTCATCGTGCGCTGAATGCTCTTGCCAAGCTGGGCCAGGTTCGCCGGCGCCGGCGGCGCCTCGAAGGCGTCCTGAGCCATCGCCGCGCCGCCGCAGAGCAGCGCAATCAGCGTGGGAGTCCGGCAGATGAGAAGCTTCACGAGCGCCTGCCTTTCGGTTCACCGTCGTCTCTGAGCCATGTCAACCTGGACAATCTGGACAGCCTAACCGCCTAACCGCCTAATCGGGGGGAGCCCTACGGGTACAGGACCGGCAACGTGCGGCCCTGCGCGGCGCTCTGCCCGGCCAGATCCATGATGTGAATGGGCCGCCGTGCGTATTCGGGCGTGATCACCAGCGGCTCGCCCTTGACCAAGTGGTCGGCGATGTTCTGGTAGAACTGCCAGCTTTGAGCTTGTGGCACCGGCCCCGAACGCTCGACCCGGCAGCCGTCTTCCTGGCAGGTCGCCAGCCAGCGATCGGGGTTGATGACGAAGGTGCCCTTCGTGCCAGTGACCTCCAGCATGCCGCGCCGCGGGGTCGAATCAATGCTGGACATGATCAGCGTCAGCCACTGGCCATTATCGAAGCGGACGATGGCGCTGACCTCGTCCTCGTTGGTATCCTCGCCATAGGGCGTGTGTTTGGCCCAGAAGCCCTTGTGCGCAAAGCCGGTCACCTCAACCATCTTGCCCCGCAGGATCTGCAGGGCGTACTCCAGGAAATGCGCGCCCCAATCGTACAGGATCCCGCCCGAGATGGTCTTGCTGGTGCGCCACCAGTTGCGGGGGCAGGCGTAGTGGCAGGAGTGCGCCTCGATCCGGATGACCTCGCCGATCAGGCCGGCCTGGATCTGCTCGAGCGCGTTCATGATCCAGCCATCCCAGTGCCGGTTGTGGTAGGTCGACAGCATGACCTTGCTCGCCTTGGCGGCGGCAATCATGGCGTCACACTCGGCGGTGGTGATGGCAAACGGCTTCTCGGTCACCACATGCCGACCGGCCTTCAGGCACTCGATGGCCAGCGGCGCATGGACGTTGTGCGGAGTGCAGATGGCCACCAGGTCGACGGGGCTCTGCTTCAACATCTCGGTGGCCGAGAGAAAGGTCTCCACCTCGGGAAAGTCCGCTTTCGCCACCGGCAAGCGGCTGGCATCAATGTCGGCCACCGCCACCGGCGTCATCCCGGCACGCTTCATCTCGTTCAGGTGATGCCGGGCAATGCTGAACGAAGCCCCATAGCCAACCACCCCGACCTTGATCTGTGCCGCGCTCTTGTACCGCTTCATCAATCCCCGTCTCCTTCCTGAAAAACCCACCGGGCCGGCAGCACGCCACCCCGGACGACCGATACCGCCTGCAATGTACTCCGCTACCGCACCCGCTTCCACGGCAGCCGGAAAGCGCGAATGAACAAGCAGGAATGCGCCGGGCCAGGCACTAGATTGGAGGGGACGTTCGGGGTTCGACGTTTTCCCCCTGGGTCAGGCGAAAAGGGGACTGGACCATGGCACGAGCACAAGGCTGGGCACTCGGACTGGCGGCGGCGGTGGCGCTGGGCGCGTCGGGGCAGGAGGCGCAGCGGGAGGCGGGTTTACTCTTCCACGCTGCCTTCGATGGGTCGGCGGTGGCGACCTACGCCAGCGGGGCGGCTGGCCCCCTGACGGCGACCCAGGTGCAGTTCGTTCCGGGCCTCGCAGGGCAAGCGGTGAAGGTGCCGCGGGGAGGCGTGCTGACCTACGCGACCCAGGCCAATCTGAACCGCGACCGGGGCACGGTCATGTTCTGGCTGCAGCGGCCGGTCCTGTCCGCCTCAGCGTTGGCCGAGTTGCGCGCGACCTGGCGGGCGCAGTACCTCTTCGGCGGCAAGACGAAGAACGGGGGCATGGCGAACCTGCGGCTCGGCTTTGCGGATTTCCTGGTTGCGGAACTGGCCGGGCGCAAGCTCTCGAGCAGCCTCTACGGCAGTTGGCCGGCGGGCACCTGGCACCAGGTGGCGGTGACCTGGGACAAGGACAGCGAGGCGTGCCTGTACCTGGACGGGCAGTATCTCCCCTCAGGGAACGAGACGCTCGGCGGCCTGCGCTACCCATGCCCATTCGAACCGGAGAAGGTCGAGGAGATGTCCGTCGGTTGCCTGGGCGACAGCGGCCAGTCCGAGGTGCCCATCGACGAGCTGAAGATCTACGATCACGTGCTCCCCGGGGACGAGGTCCGCCGCCAGCTTCGGGAGCTGGCGCCGCTGCACTGCCAGGTGTTGCCGCAGATTCTGGCGCCGGGGACGAATCGCTTGCGTCTGCTCGTCGACAATCAGGGTCCGGCGGACGTCGTCGGCCGGCTGGAATGGGAGCTGCTGGACCCGGCGCAGACCGCCATCGCCCAAGGCAGCAGCGGTCCGTTGCAGGTGCCCTCCGGGGGGGCTTGCGAGGTGGCGCTGACGGTGGCGGTCACCTCACCGGGCGACTACTCGCTGGTGCTGACGTCGGCGGCAGAGAACGGCCTGCGCCGCGTGCTTCCTTTGCATCTGCCGAGGCCGGTGCGGCTCGGCGCAGCGCAGCGCGATCCCCAGCCTGAGCTGGAGTTGGTCGACCAGATCGACTGCGGCCAGGAACTGCCCGCCGAACGCTTCCTGGCGCGCGGCGAGTCGCGGCTCGTGCAGAGTCCGCTCGGGACCTACCGCGAGGCGGCGCCCGAGACCTGGTCGCGCCTGGTCTACACGATCAACGTCGAGGCGGTGCAAGAACCACACCTGGTGACGATCCGCTACCCCGACGACCGGGCGAGATGCGCCTTCGTCATGGTTCGCGGCGCCAACAAGAACAACCATTACGCCCTGCACGCCGGCTACTCGCTGGGGGCGGAGTTCCCTACTACCGGCGAGTTGCAGACCGCGCACTACCTATGGTGGCCCATGGAGAAGCGCAATGCGCTGATGCTCTGCTCCTGGTGGGGGGACCAGCCGGCGGCGGTGCGCGACATCAAGGTCGAGAAAATCGTCGGCGGCACCGCCGCCATCCCGCGTCTGGCGGTCCGGGCGCCCCGGGACGAGCCCGGTCGCTTCCTGGCGATCGAGTGGGAAGATGCCTCGCTGGCCAGCAACTTCGGCTTTGACCTCGAACCGGCGCTGACCCTGGACCGCTTCGGCGAACTCAGCGACCGCCTGATCGCCTACATGGGCTTCGCCGGCATGGATACCCTGGTCTACCCGGCGACATTCTACTTCGGTCCCCTGTATCGTCAGCCGCGGACGACGGGGCTGGGAAACCGTCTCGAGCTGCACCCGGAGGGCTGGTTGGAGCTGCTCCTGGCCCGCTTCTCGCAGGCCGGGCTGGGGTGTTATCCGGCGCTCAACTTCCATTCGACGCCGTTCCTGGTGGAGCAGAACCTCGACGACCCGCTCCGGATTGCGGCGGGTGCGGACACCTTCTTCCAGGTCCCCTATGACGGCGTGGTGCCACGCTACACGCGCGGCGACAGCACGCTTGACCCGCTTCACCCTGCGGTTCGGCAGCAGACCCTGGAGATGATCGAGGCGATCGTCGCGCGCTGCGAGGACCAGGCCGCGTATCGGGGCATCCAGCTCTGCTTCTGGCCCTACCGCCAGGTCCCGTTTTGCTACCTCAGCATCCGTCACGGGTACGGCGACGAGACGATCCGGCAGTTTGAGCGCGACACCGGCATCCGCACCCAGGAGCCGGTGCCTGGCGCGGCGCGGTTCTACCAGCGCTACCGTTTCCTGCTGGAGTCGCACCGGGCCGAGTGGGTCGACTGGCGCTGTCGCCGCATCGCAGCCCAGGTGACGGAGGCGGTCACTATTGCCCGCCGCAAGAACCCGGAGGCACGGGTCCTGATCCCCCTGTTGCAGGAAGCCTGGCCGGACGAGGTCGGGTTGTACCGCAAGCTCCTCTCTGGCAGGACATCCAGCGAGACAGAGTGGCGCGAACGCGGGGTTGACCTGAAACTGCTGGCGCAGATTCCCGGCGTACAGATTCAGCGCCAGACGCGCGACGCCTACCGCCGTTACCTGCACGGCAAGGAGGCCAAGAGTTCGCGCGACAACGCCTCCAGTTGGGAGATCTCTGCCCCCTTCCGAGAGACGCCCTCCGGGGCTTACCCATTTAACCACTACTACGAGAACCGCTGGCAGGACGTACCCGTTCCTGGTGGCTGGTGGCGGGACGAGTGGTCCGCCGGCACGGCCAACGGTGGCGGGCGCTACTACCTGGAGGCTTCGGCCTGGGCCCTCTACCTGCAGGATGCCCAGTCGCTCTGCCGCGGCGCCTGCTCCGAGGAGGCGCAGGCCAGTCTCTGGGAGTGCCGCGAGTTCGCCCGCGCCTACCGGACCCTGCCAGAGAAGCCCTTCGTGCCCTGGACGCAAACCGTGATCGAGCCGGCAGCCGTGCGCCAGTACGAGGGCAAGGCCGGGCACTACCTCTACGCGGTCAACGCCATGTATTGCCCGCTGGAGTTGACCCTTCAGCTCTCGCCTCCGGGGTCGGTGACCGACCTTGCCAGCGAGGCGTCACTGGCCCCGACCGCCGGCACCCTGACGGTCTCACTCCGGCCCTACGAACTGCGCTCGTTCCTCGGCGCGCCGGGAACCACGATCACCGCCGCCCGGGTGGCGCTTCCCGACGCGGTCGTCGCGGAGCTGCGGCAGCGTGGCGAGGGCTTGCGGGCGGCATTCGTGGCGGCCCGCGCCACCCTACCAGAGGAGGATCGGCTGGCGCACGAGCAGTGGCTGGCCGAACTCGACCGTCTGCTCGCCACCAAAGGCTACTATCGGGCCTGGCGACTGCTGGAAAGCGAGCGGGCGGACCGGCTGCTCGCAGCGCCGGGGACCGCCGTCGCGGTCCCGGTATCCGTCCCTGTACGTCCGCCAGAGATTGACCGTAACCTGCTGGCCCACGGCGACTTCTCGCTACCGGCTGAGCTCGCGTCTGGCGCGGAGCGCGAGGCGGCGTTGCAGGCCGTCGGGATCACGGACCGGTCCAGCGCCGCGCTGCCACGCCTGAACCAGGGGCGGAAGGGCGAGCCGATCACGGCAGCCCGGGTGGCCGTGGTGGCCGAGGGTGGGCGCGAAGGCTCCTCCTGCCTGCGCGTCGAGGCCGCGGGAAATGCCCAGTTTGCGCTGAGCCTAGGGCTTGGCCAGGAGGTCGTTCCCGGCTACGACTACGCCCTCAGTTTCTGGGTGCGCAGCGACCGCAAGCGCACGGTTCCGCTGGTCGTCTCGCTTGATCACGGCGGCGATCGGCGCTGGAACTACCGCCTCGCCCTCGGCCTGGTGGGCGACTGGCAGCAGTGCCGCTTCGTCCTCTCCATTCCGCGCCGCTTCCCCGGCGAGCCGCTGGTGGCGAGTCGTTTGGGAGCCCTGAACCTGAAGAGCGGCGGGGAGCCGGACGCAGCGTTTCCGGCCGTCTTCTTCATCGACGACCTGACCCTGACCTGCCTCGGTCCTGACCTCGCGAACTGAGGGCGGTATCCCCGGGTTGCCGGGTCTCGTTCTCCCCGTGTCTTACGGCTTGGGAATCGGCGCCGACGCCGCGGTTTCGAGCGCGTAGAAGAGGGTCTTGGAGGCCGGGCCGATGGTGAAGGTGAGCCAGCCATCGGCGTAGGAGCTGCTCAGCGGCGGCAGGCGCTCACCGGCGGCGGTGATCGGGACGACGGCAAGGTCTCTCCGCTCATGCCGCAGACCGATGATGGCCTGGACCGGATCAATGAGGATGGGACCGGTTCCCGCCGCCAGACGTTTGCTGCGGGTGACGCTGTAGGCAAAGCCGCTGTTCTCAGCGCGCCCGACGGCGGTCAGCAACAGACGTTCGCTGGAGCGGATGGGTGCGTCGCTGAGGGAACTGACGACGATGGCGCAGAAAACCGTGGAGGCCTGCGCGGCAAGATCGCGGGTGCTCACCTTGCCGGCGTCGGCCAGGAAGCCCTGTAGCGCCTCGGTGCGATCGGTATCGATGACGAGGACTCGCTGCTTGAGGTCGCGGCGGATCTCGCCGGTGTCCGTGGCGCGCTGGGGGCCGACCCCCCGCGCGGCGGCGTCAAAAGGCACCGAGCTGCCACCCCCGGCGGGCGGCGTCCCCAGGGCGGTCAGGAAGCGCTGCTGTTCGGCCAAACCCCGGTAGGCGCTGGCAGACCCCGGCGTCGGACTGTTGGCCGTGGCGACGCGGTCCGTCGGAATCACCACGGCGACCGCCTCTTTGCCCTCGCGCACATCGCCGCGACGGTAGAGCAGTGCCGCATTGGCGAAGAGCCCGAAGCGGGCCGGGTCGTTGAAGGTCTCGAAGGCCCCGGAGAGGGAGTCGACAGGGGTCTTGACCGTGTGCCGGAGGTGTACACGGTCAGGCCATTCCAGCCCTGGAAGGCCGCCACGGCCGCCATCCACAGGGGTAGCTCGGCACGCCACTCGCTGGGCCAGGGCTCATCCCATTCGCTGACCAAAAACGGCTTCCCCGCCAGGCGCTGGAAACCGAGCGCGTCCATGATCGTGCCCGCCGACTCCAGCATGGGGCTGTTGCCGAAGGAGCCATCCTGGCCCGAGTGGTTGTGGTAGGCATGCGAATCGGTGAAGTCCCGCTCGCTCAGGGCCGCGAGCAGGGCCGCATTGCGACTCCAGTTGCTGCCGGTGATGGGCACGCGCACACCCACCACGCGGCGCAGGTAGCTCTCCATCTGCCGATAGTAGTCCATCTGGACCTCGATGAAGAAGCGGATCAACGGGTCGGTGGCCCGGGTGAAATCCACCGCCCCGGTCGGCAGTTCGAGCCCTTGGCCGACGGCCCACTCGCGGTAGCGCACTTCCAGGCGGCTGCGATTGGGCTCGAGGGTGACCGGCTGGGAGAACAGGTCGTTCTCATTGGCGAACTCCATCAAGGCGATGGCCGGATCGTCCTTGTAGGCCAGCCCGGTGTAGGGGTTGACGTGGGTCCACAGGGCTTTGGAGTACTCCTGCTGTAACTCGATCAGGCGGGGATCGAAGTTGGTGTAGGGCTTGCCCGCAGGCGGGAGGTCGGCGACCGCGTCGACGCCATCGCCGCTCTTGAAGCGCCGATGCACGAGCTGGTCCAGGTAGACGTAGATGCCCTCGCGCTTCAGGCAATGCACGAGGTAGTCGAAGCGGTCCAGATTCTCGGCATCGAACTCACGGGTCGTGTCGGCGGAAGTCGCCAAGAAGTGGCGCTCGGCCCACGGCGCATCGGCGTGGTGGGTGCGCACGATGTTCACCCCAAAACGCGCCAGGCGCCAGGCGATCTTCTCGGACTCCTCGTGACTCGGGAAGTTCGCCCCGGCCGAGAAGCAGGTGCCCCAGAAACGCGCCTCCGCGCCGCTGTCGGCAAACACAAAACGGCCGTCGCGGGCCGTGACAAAGCCGTATCTGCCGGCTGGCTTATGGTTCAGAAACGACACATCCACCGGCGCCTCGTCCCACGGCAGCACAAAGGGCACCCACGCCGCGGTATCGGTCCGGGAGGGCGTTGCCCCCTCGCTGAGGACATGCTGCCAGGGGCCGTTCAGCCGCAGCGTAAAGGCGCGCTCGATGGCTTCCCCCGCCGGGACCTTGCCGCCGGACTCGCTGCGGCGGAAACAGAAGCGGAACTCGAGCGTATCCCCGCCCCAGCCACGGTTGTCCTGAACCAGCAGATCGGTGGGCGGGTCCACGGTGATCGCAAAGCCCAACGGGTTCTCCGGCGCCACCCGAATGCCGCTGACCTCGCCCCGGAAGGGGAACTTCTCAGCCAGCCCCGGCGTCACGACGAAATCTTTCGACCTGTGCAATAAGGATGGGCCGTGGTATTCAGCCCCAAGGGGGCGTTTCGGGCGCCCAGGGCAACGCCCTGGGTACCCGTCCACAGCGAAGATTGAGCCCTGAAGGGGCGGACCATGCGACCTCGGTGCGAAGGTAG
>CAIZKT010000203.1:0-5068 GCA_903933565.1 uncultured Victivallales bacterium
AAACCGACCGCGCCACGGCCGCTCGCCGCAGGCGGTGACCTCAGCGACTCTAGCCACCGATCAACCCACATCAAGTGGCCCTGGTGCCTACCCAATGATGCCACAAGATCGCCAAACCATGACAAAGTACGCCAAGATATGCCACTTTGACACTCGGGCGGGTCGTGCTACCTTATACGACATGTTAGCCTGAGTCAGGCGAGCCGTGATCCACCTACCCGAGAAGCGCAATTGATATCGAACGACAGTCCACAGGAGTCCGCCTCCTCCGCCCGCTTACCCCTGACGCTGGCGGCGTTGGGCGTCGTCTACGGCGATATTGGCACGAGTCCGCTCTATGCCTTACGCGTCTGCTTTACGGAGAGCGGGTTACCGGTGACCTCGGGCAACGTCCTGGGAGTCGTGTCGCTGATCATCTGGGCTCTGCTGATCTTGATTACCGGCAAGTATCTGAGCCTGGTGCTGCGCGCCGACAACAAGGGTGAAGGGGGCGTCCTCGCCCTGATGGCATTGGTTCGGCGGGAGATGCCGCCGAGCGGCTGGCGCTATGGGACCGTGGTCACGCTCGGGCTCTTCGGGGCCGCATTGTTGTATGGCGACGGCCTGATCACCCCGGTCATCTCTGTGCTGAGCGCGGTGGAAGGGATTAACGTGGCCACCCCGGTCTTCAAGTCCTACGTACTGCCTGTGGCACTGGTGGTGCTGGCGGGGCTGTTCTGGGTACAGCGCCGGGGCACGCACAGCCTCGGCGCGGTTTTTGGCCGGGTGATGCTGCTGTGGTTTGCCGTCATTGCCGGGCTGGGAGTCGTGCAACTGTGGGCGGATCCGCGGGTGTTGGCGGCGTTCAACCCCATGCACGCGGTGAGCTTCTTCCAGGCGAATCAATGGCGGGCTTTCTTCACCCTAGGCGCGGTGTTTCTCGCCTTGACCGGCGGCGAAGCGCTCTATGCCGACATGGGGCATTTCGGCCGGGGTCCGATGCGGCTCGGATGGTACACCGTCGTCCTGCCAGGGTTGCTGCTGAACTACCTGGGCCAGGCAAGCCTCCTGCTCAGCCGACCGGAGGCCGTGGAGAGTCTGTTCTACCACCTGGCGCCGAAATGGGCGCTCTATCCACTGGTGGGACTGGCGACGGTCGCCACGGTGATCGCCTCCCAGGCGGTTATTTCCGGCACCTTCTCCTTGACCCGTCAGGCCGTGCAGCTCGGCTTCTGCCCACGCCTGGAGATTGTTCACACCTCGGCCAAGACCATCGGGCAAGTCTACCTACCCGTGGTAAACTGGCTGATGTGGGCCGGCACCGTTGCCCTGGTGCTCGGCTTCCGCGAATCCTCCCGCCTGGCCGGCGCCTACGGGATTGCCGTCTCGGCCACCATGCTGATCACCACGGTCATGATGTTCCTGGTCATGCGCTGGCGCTGGGGTTGGAGCCCGCTGGTGGCCATCCTGGTGACGGTGCCATTCCTGGTCGTCGACGGTGCCTTCTTCGCCTCGAACCTCTTTAAGGTTAAGGACGGCGGCTGGGTGCCGTTAATGCTGGCCACGGTCACTCTGGTGGTCACCCTGATCTGGCACCAGGGTCGCAGCATCCTGGCCCGCAAGTTCGCCGACGAAAGCATTTCCGTCGAGCATTTCCTGGCGTCGGTTACCGCCAAACCCCCGCATCGGGTGGAAGGCACCGCCGTCTATCTCACGGGCAACCGCCAGGGTGTGCCCCGAACCCTCCTGCATAACTTCAAACACAATAAGATCCTGCATAATCACAATGTCTTCCTGACTATTGCTACCGAGGAAGTGCCCTCTGTGCCGGATGCTGAACGCGCCACGGTGGAGACCTTGGGCCTCGGCTTCTACTGGGTGAAGCTGAGCTACGGCTTCTCCCAGGACCCGAATGTGCCGCTCAGTCTCAAGACACTGAACCTGCCGGGGGTTGAACTCGACCCCATGCGCACCACTTTCTTCCTGGGGCGTGAGACCTTGCTGTTTGCCCCGGGTTCGCCCATGCGGCCCTGGCGGAAACGTGTCTTTGCCTTCCTGTCCCGCAACGCCCACGACGCCTCGAAGTACTTCCACATTCCCCCCAACCGCGTCATCGAAGTCGGGATTCAAGTCCAGTTGTGAGGCGCCCGGCCCCGCGGCGGGTGGTGGGTTCGAATCTGAGTTGTGGCGGCGGGCTTGCCAGGAAGGGTGCTCTTCCGCATGAACGTCCTTGGCATTGAGACCAGTTGCGACGAAACCGCGGTGGCCGTCGTGCGGGATGGTCGTGAGGTACTGGCCAACGCCGTGGCCTCGCAAGTGAATCTGCACGCCGACTATGGCGGCGTGGTGCCAGAGCTAGCGGCTCGTGAGCACCTGACGGCGATGCAACCCGTGGTTGATGCGGCCATGGCGCAGAGCGGCCTCACCCTGGCGGCGATGGATGCGGTCGCCGTCACCCATGCGCCCGGGCTGGTTCCGGCTCTGTTGGTCGGCTGCGCCTACGCCAAAGGCGTGGCCTTGGCGCTGGGGTGTCCTGTGGTGGGCGTCAACCACTTCCTGGCTCATATCTACGGCTCCTTCTATGGCTGCCTGGACGTGCTGGCGGATCCGGCGGCATTTCCCCTCCTGGCGCTGGTGGTATCGGGGGGCCATACCGCCCTGGTGGCCGTCGACGCCGATGGCCGGGCCCGCAGCGTCGGCACAACCCTGGACGATGCGGCCGGCGAAGCCTATGACAAAGTGGCGAAAATCCTGGGGCTGGGCTACCCCGGCGGACCGCTCATTGACCGCCTCGCCAAGCAGGGCCACCCCAAAGCCTACGCCTTTCCCCGCGGCCTGACCGCCGCCGGCGGGAAACCCCTCGCCCCCGAGAATCGCTTTAACTTCAGCTTCAGCGGCGTCAAGACCGCGCTGCTCTATGCGGTGCGCGACCGGGTTCTGAGCGAGGGTGACCGGGCCGATCTGGCCGCGAGTTTCCAGCAGGCCGTCGTCGATGTACTCGTTCTCAAGACGCTGCGCGCAGCCGCTGAGCTCGGGGCGCCGACGGTGTGCGTCTGCGGCGGGGTGGCCTGCAACAGCCAGCTCCGGCAAGATATGGATACGGCCCTGAGGCAGGCAGGCCGCAGGCTGGTGCTGGCCGAGCCGAAGTACTGCACCGACAATGCCGCCATGGTGGCCGGCCTGGGCTACCACTATCTCCGCCGTGGCTGGCTGCCTGAGGGCGGCTTCCGCGTCTCAGCCCGCCTTGGCGCAGACCTCGGCAAGGTGCCCTTTGCGCCGCTCGTAGAGGAGGGAAAGTGATGGCGACCATTCATGAGCCGGCGCGCGAAACCCCGGTACACGGCGAGTGGGATGTGGTGGTGGCCGGCGGCGGCCTCGGTGGCATCGCGGCGGCGCTCGCGGCCGCGCGGGCCGGCGCCTCGACCCTGCTGGTGGAGCGCAATACCTTCCTCGGCGGAGTCGCCACCGCGGGTATGTGCTGCAGCATCTTCAACTGCTACTACACCAACCGCCACGAACTCGGCCCCGCCGGGATTCCGGTCGAGATTGCCGATCGCCTGGCCGAGGCTACGGGCTATGGCCAGGCCTGGCGCCGACATAAGGGCCACGTCATCTACGACATCGAACGGGCCAAAGCGGTCTTCGAGGACCTGCTTACCCAGGCTGGGGTGACGCTGCTATTGGGGGTCCCGGTCGCGGGGGCGGTTACCGTGGACCGGCAGGTCCGCGGCCTCGTCGTTGAAACCAAGCGCGGGCGCCTGGCGCTGTTGGCGAAGTGCGTGGTCGATGCCACGGGCGATGCCGATGTCGCGGCGAGCGCCGGCTCAGCCCTGGTGGCCCCGGCAAAGGCTCCGGGACATATCCACAGCCTGTGCTTCATGCTCGGCAACGTCGACCCCGACGCCTTCACCGGCTACTTCCGCACCCACCCCGATCAGTACCCCGAACAGATGGACGTCGAGTGGACGCTGGCCGAGGCGCTGGCCCAGTATGCCGAGTGCGGCACCTTCCTCTTTCCTCATGGCGGCGGCATGCAGATGCAGGCCTTCCAGCAGGCCCGCGCCGACGGCGCCCTGCCCGCCACCGTCGGCCGGCACGACACCACCGACGCCTGCCAGATGCACCTGCTGCGGCAGAACCACACCGCGCATGTGATCACGGGCTTCGTCCGTTTCGATGGGCTGGATCCCGACGCCAGCAGCCTCAGCCTGGTGGACGGGCGTCGCATGGCCTTCCAGGTGGCCGAGGTCTACCGTCGTTACATTCCGGGCTTCCAGAATGCCTATGTCGCCGGAGTCGCGGCCAACCTCGGCGTGCGTTTCTCCCGTCGCATCGATGGGCGGAGCCTGTTTACCAAGGCCATGCAGGCACCGGGGGCACGGGTCCCCGACGCCGTCGGCCGCGGCGTCTCCTACCACCACGAGACCCGGCATCCGGGGCCGCAGGCCTGGGGCGTGCAGGTCATGAGCGCTGGCACCTTCGAGGTCCCCCTCAGTTGCCTGATCCCGAAGGACCTGGACGGACTCCTGGCCGGGGCCGGCCGCAGCGCCTCTACTGAGGAATTCTGGCTGCTGCGCGTCATGGTCACCACCATGGTCGTCGGCCAGGGCGCGGGCGTCACCGCAGCCGTTTGCGCCAGGACCGGGACCGTGCCGCGCCAGGTGGACGTGCGGCAGGTCCAGGAAGCGCTACGCGCCCAGGGCGTCAGCGTCTAACGAAAGGGGGCCTGGACTCTGCCGGGAACCCCCAACCGGATGAGGCACTTGAAGGGAAACCCGATGCACAGCCGAACCGCCCTGATCCTTGCCCTCATGACGCCCTTTGCCAGCGCGCTGGCCGCCTCGCCTAACCTCCTGCAGAACAGTGGCTTTGAGTTCTTCAGCGAGCGCGGCGGCAACGCCGACGGCTGGACCACGCAGGTGCCGGTGGGCGGCGCTTGCGACGTCGACACCGCGAACCCTCACTCCGGCCGCGCGGCGCTGCGGCTGCGGGTGCCGGAGGCCGCGCCCGTGGAGTGGTACCAGGCTAACCGCAGCGCGACGCCGATCAAGCGCGGCGCTACCTACACCCTCAGCGCCTGGCTGAAGAC
>CAIZKT010000204.1:0-2066 GCA_903933565.1 uncultured Victivallales bacterium
CCGCCAGCATCACTACCTGGGCGGCCTCAAGGCCGTCGGCCAGCAAATGCACTACGCCGCCACCGACGCCCAAGGCCAGTGGCTGGCGGTCCTCATCTTCAGCGCCGCCGCCAAACACCTCAAGCACCGCGACCGCTGGATAGGCTGGACCCGCGCGCAGCGCGATCGCCGGCTGAGCCTGGTCGTCAACAACAGCCGCTTCCTGATCCTGCCCCACGTCCGGCTGCCCAATCTCGGCTCCCGCGTGCTGCGCCTGGCCCTCGACCGCCTCGGCGACGACTGGCAGGCCCGCTACGGCCACCCCGTGCTGGTGGTCGAAACCTTCGTCGATCCCGCGCAATTCCCCGGCACCGTTTACACCGCCAACGGCTGGGAAGAAATCGGGCAGACCGACGGCTGGGGCCGCTGCCGGCGCGACTTCTACGTCCACCATGACAAGCCTAAACGCCTCTTCGTGCGCGAACTGGTCAAAAACGCCCGGCGCAGCCTGCAAGCCGAACACCTCCGGCCCGCGCTGGCCGGCGTGGAAAAGAAAGCCGGTGCTCGCTGCTACCACAAGTGCGGCGAACTGCGCGCGCTGAGCGAACACTGCAAAACCCTGCCCGAATACCGCGGCCGCGTGGAATCCTACCCCGTCTGGACCCTGGTCACCCTGCTGCTCCTGGCGGTGTTGTGCGACGCCCCGCGCGGACAAAAGGACCTGGCCAAACTCGCCCGCCGCCTCACCCAGCACCAGCGCCGCGCCTTGGGCATCCGGCCCTGTCCCGACGGCCGCTTCCCGGCGCCCAGCCAGTCAACCTTCTCCCGCCTGCTCGCAGGGCTTGACGCCCGGCGGCTGAGCCAAACCCTGCTCGACATCCAGGCCCAAGTGCGCGGCCAACCGCCGCCCGGTGAACCGATCGTCGTGGACGGCAAGGAACCCCGCCACGGCCCCGGCGACGCCATCCTTGCCGCCGTCACCGTGCCCAGCCAATTCTACCTGGGCAGCGCGCTGGTCAACACCAAGACCAACGAAATCCCCGTGGCGCGCGAACTCTTCGGCGACCTCGACCTCACCGGGCGCACCGTGATCCTGGACGCGCTCCACACGCAGGACCAGACGGCCCGGGAACTGGTGCTGGAACACGGAGCGCACTACCTGCTGACCGTGAAAGACAACCAGCCCACCTTGCACCAGAACATCGACCAAGCCGTACCCGTCCCCCCGACGGGTTTTTCCCCCTCTGGCGGCGACGCCCAGCCAAGCGCGCACCGTGGAGAAGAACAAGGGAGCCGACGAAAGCCGCACCTTGGTCAGCCGTCCCGTCGCGGCTGAGGACCTCGGCTTCCCCTTCGCCGCGCAAGCCGCCCGGCTCACGCGCCAACGCACGGGCCGCCAGGACGAGACCGTGGGACTCATCACCGACCTAGGCCCGGAAGAACTCACCGCCGCGCAATGGCTGCGGGCCAACCGGCAAGGCTGGGGCATCGAGAACGGCTCGCACCAGCGCCTGGACGTGACCCTCAACGACGACCGCTGCCGCGTGCGCAGCCCCAACGGCGTGTGGATCCTGGGGATGGTGCGCCGCCTGGTGGTCAGCCTCTACGTGCATTGGCGAGCCAAACAGCCCCGGCCGCAGCATCTGACCCTCACCGACTTCCAGTCGGCCCTGGGCGAGGACAACCTGGCCCAAGCCATGACCTTCGTCACCCACTCCCGCCCAAAACTCGCCTAATCCCTTCATGCATACGCGCTGCGCGTTTGTGCCTCAGGAGTTCTGGGCCTTGACATCACATAGCCGATGGCTAGTCTCGCCTCATCCCTCCGGCGCGTTCGTCTATCGGTTAGGACACGGCCCTCTCAAGGCTGAGGGATGGGTTCGATTCCCATACGCGCTACCATTCATTATCAATGACTTACGCGAAAGTGCAAGTAAAGTGCAAGTAAATGGCGGGGGCTTTTCTTTCCTGGCACAGCGACTGATTCTCCGCGCAGCTCAGTGGTTGAGGGAATTGAACGCGGTCGGAGGGGCGGTTCTTTGCCCCAGCTATCCTGCGCGTTTCGGCAAGATCTTTACCCGTTCGCC
>CAIZKT010000205.1:0-22717 GCA_903933565.1 uncultured Victivallales bacterium
CGCCTGGATGGCGGCCGGGAATTTCGCGGGATGCGCCGTGGCCAGACAAAGCATCGGCTCGTCGCGACGCAGGAAGCGCTCGGCCACGGCCACACCGACGGCCGTGTGCGGGTCCAGCAGATAGCCGTACTCCCGGTAGTAGCGCCGAATCGCAGCCGTGGTCTCCGTCGTGGTGCCGCGGCCGGCAGCGACGTCGGGATCGGAGCCGGGCACGGCCAGGGTCCCGCTGGTGCCGAAGCGCTCCATCAGCGCACAGACCGCCGCCGGCTCGGCGCCGACCCGGTAGTAGAGATAGCGCTCGAAGTTGCTGGCCACCTGGATGTCCATCGAGGGGCTCGTGGTCTGCTGCACCGGACCCTGACTGTAGACCCCGGTGTTGAAGAACCTGGCCAGAATGTCATTCTCGTTCGTCGCCAGGATCAGGCGGCTGATCGGCGCCCCCATGCGCAGGGCGACATAGCCCGCGAAAATGTCGCCGAAATTACCCGTAGGCACGCACACCTGCACCTGGCGGCAGCCGCTGCGTTCCTGAACCCGGAAGGCGGCATGAAAATAGTACACAATCTGCGCCAGCACCCGCACCCAGTTCACCGAGTTCACCGCCCCCAACCGATAGCGTTGCTTGAAAGGCAAGTCGTTGAACACCGACTTGAGCACCCGCTGGCCGTCGTCGAAGGTGCCCTCAATCGCCAGATTATGCACATTGTCATCCAGGACGGTCGTCATCTGACGCTCCTGAATGGGGCTCACCTTGCCATGCGGATGCATGATGAAGACGTGAATGTTCTTCTTCCCGCGTACCCCGGCGATGGCGGCGCTGCCGGTATCGCCGCTGGTGGCGCCAAGCAGGTTCAACCCTGAGCCGGTCTCCCCGAGGAGGTGCTCGAAGAGGTTCCCCAGAAACTGCAGGGCAACGTCTTTGAAAGCCAGGGTCGGGCCGTGGAAAAGCTCCACGACGTGTACGGGTCCCACCGGCACGACCGGGCAGATGTCGGGATGGGTGAAGGTGGCGTAACTGCGGTCCACCAGGGTGGAGAGTTCCGCCTCGTCGAGGCTGTCGCCGATGAAGGGGCGCATGACCTCCCGGGAGAGGGCCGCGTAGGGCAGGGCCTGCCAGCGCTGCAGCAGGGGCTGCACCGTGGGGATAGCCTCGGGCAGCAGTAACCCGCCGTCCGTGGCCAGACCCATCAGGACCGCGTCGCGAAAACTGACATCACGGGTGTGACCACGGGTGCTGAGATAGAGGGCAGACGAACTCACAGGCAGAGCTTCCTCCGCTGGCGACCAAGAGGCTGAAGGGGGACATTCACCACCGGATGGCTACCCGCGAGCGCCACGGCACCCCTTTCAGGGCGCAGGGTCCAGGCCGCGGTGGGGTGCCGTCGGGCGGGACACGATCAGGCCACGGGCTTGCCCCCGCGCCAGGTCACACCTGCATCAACTCCGCGTCCTTTTTCCCGAGCAGCGCATCGACATTGGCGATGCTGGCGTCCGTCAGTTCCTGGATGTCTTTGGTCATTGCCGCCAACTCGTCCTCGGTCATCTTGGCTGCCTTCTGGGCCTTCTTCGCCGCCTCGTTGGCATCCCGGCGGAGCGTGCGAATCTCGATGCGCGCCTCCTCGGCACGCTTATGCACCAGGCGGCTGAGGTCCTTACGCCGCTCCTCGCTGAGTTCCGGTATCGGCAGGCGGATGACGCGACCGTCCGTAACCGGGCTGATTCCGAGGGTCGACCCCAGGATGGCCTTCTCGATGCTCTTGACCGCAGACTGGTCCCAGGGCTGGATCACCAGCAACCGCGGTTCTGGAGCCGTGATGCTGGCCATATCCCGCAGACGAGACTGCGTCCCATAGTACTCTACCATGAGCCCCTCCACCAGGGCCGGCGACGCCTTGCCGGTGCGAATCCCAGCGAAGGTCCGCTTCATGGCCTCAACGGCCGTGTCCATGCTCTCCTGCGTCTCTTCAAGCAGTAGTTCGATGTCAGCCATGGTACGTCCCCTTGCACTGGCGGGGCCACCCAACCCGAGGGCCCCCTGTCCTCAACCGCGGCTCAACGTCTAGGCGTCTGCATCCACCAAGGTTGCCGACCGAAGGTCCCCTGTCAAGAGGCGGGCGAGTTCGCCCGGGACGCCAAAGCGAAACACTAGGATCGGGATTCGGTTGTCCATGCACAGCGAGAAGGCCGTCGAATCCATCACCCCCAGCCGCCGGGCCAGGGCCTCGGTATGGGAGATCCGGGCATAGCGCTCGGCCTGCGGATGCGTAGCCGGATCGGCGGAGTAGATGCCGTCTACCTTGGTGCCTTTGAGAATGACGTCTGCCCCAATCTGACAGGCCCGCAGCGCCGCCGTGGTGTCGGTGGTGAAGAACGGGTGACCCGTGCCGCCCGCGAAAAGTACCAGGCGGCCGGCATCCAGCAGCCCGCAGGCGCGCCGTTGATCAAACGGCTCCACGATACCCGTCATGCCGATCGCACTCTGGATGTCGGCGGCAACGCCCTGGCCCTCGAAGGCATCGCGCAAGGCCAGAGCGTTCATCACCGTCGCCAGCATGCCCACGGCATCGGCAGAACCGCGGTCCATGCCACGCCGACTGGCCCCCAGGCCGCGGAACAGATTCCCCGCCCCCACAACCAGGGCGACCTGTACCCCCAGGTCGATAGCCTCGCGCACCCGTTCAACCACGACGGCCGTGGCGCCCGGATCAAGGCCCTGCCCCCCAGCGCCCCCCAGCAACTCACCGCTGAGCTTCAGCAGAACTCGCTTGAAGGCCTTCTCAGCCATGGCGTTGCCCCCCGCCCTCAGTTACTCGCAGGCGCCGTCCGGCACCCCTCAGAGCGCTTCGCCTATCTGCCAGCGCACAAAGCGCTTGACCGTGATCTGCGGGGCGACCTTGGCCAGCGCGGTCTTGTCGTCGCGGATCCAAGGCTGCTGCATCAGGCACACCTCTGTATACCACTTATTGATCTTGCCGGCAACGATCTTCTCGACCATATTCGCCGGCTTGCCTTCTACCTGGGCCGCCGCGATCTCCTTCTCCTTCGCCACCATCTGCGCCGGCACCTGCTCCGGCGTAATGTACTGCGGGCTGAAAGCCGCGATGTGCATGCAGATGTCACTCAACAGAGCTTTATCCGCCGGTCCTTCGACGTCGACCATGACGCCAATCTTGCCACCCATATGCAGGTAGGCGCCGAGTTGGCCCGTCGTCTGCCAGCGCAGCACGCGCCGCACCTGCATATTCTCGCCGATCTTGCCAATCAGTTCGGTAAGCGATTCGCGGATCGCCTCGCCAAAGGCGGCGCTGATGTCGCCATCCTGGGGAAACCCGGTGAGCGCTTTTTCCGTTACGGCGACGGCGAAGGACTGGAATTCGTTGGTCTTAGCCACGAAGTCGGTTTCGCAGAGAATCTCGGCCAGGGCGCCAGCGCCGTCACGGATGACGTTGACCAGCCGCCCTTCCCGGGCGGTGCGCCCCGCCTTGGTTGCCGCTTTGGCAATGCCGGACTTGCGGAGGTGCTCGATGGCAAGCTCCGTATCACCGCCGGCCGCTTCCAGGGCCTTGCGACAGTCCATCATTCCAACCCCGGTCCGATCACGCAATTCCTTCACCATGCTGGCGCTGATCGCAGCCATGAGATGCTTCCCTTCCTGAGTTCAATGGGTCCGTACGCCGGCCCCTCGGGGCCACATCATGCCGTCACGGCTCAGCCCTTGCCGTCCGCAGCAGGCTCGCCAGCCGCGGACGCGGCCACCGCGCCTTCAGCGGCCTCGGGTGCCGCCGCTACGGGCGCCGCTACGGGTGCCGCCGCCTCTTCACGGCTGCTGCTGGCCCTTGCCGGAACTGCCGCGGGAGCGTCCCCGGACTTGGAGCGCACGCCCGCTCCCTCGTGGATGGCCGCCGCCAGAGCGTCGATCACTACCTTGATGGCGCGCAGCGCGTCATCGTTGCCCGGAATGACAAAGTCCACGTTCCCCGGATCGCAGTTGGAGTCCACCAGCGCCACCACCGGAATGCCCAGCTTCGCCGCTTCGCGCACGGCAATGTCCTCGCGGCCGACATCGACCACCACCATGGCTGCCGGCAAACCCTTCATTTCCGCGATGCCGCGCAAGGTCTGTTCCAGCTTCTGGCGTTCGCGCCACAGACCGGCGACTTCCTTCTTCGGCAGGCTGGTAAGCGACCCATCGGTCTCCATCTCCTGCAGTTTCTTGAGGTGAGCAACCCGGCTGAGAACGACGCGCTGATTGGTCAGCGTGCCGCCGAGCCAGCGGTCGCACATGAAGAACATGCCGCACTGCTCGGCGGCTTCACGTACCACTTCCTGAGCCTGACGCTTGGCGCCGACGAAGAGCACGCTGCCGCCGCCGGCAACCGTCTCGCGCAGAAAGTCGCAGGCGCTGGAGAGGTGGCGCATGGTGATGGTCAGGTCGAAGATCGTAATCCCGTTGCGGGTGCCGTAGATGTACGGCTTCATCTTCGGATTCCAGCGTTTGGTCTGGTGCCCGAAATGAACGCCGGCTTCCAACAGGTCGGTGATGCTTGTCTTCTGCACGTCCAGGCCCTTTCCGCTGTTCTCGTGGCCTGCTTTACGCGCGGTCAACACCGCGCCCCTTAAGGTCCGGCCGACCCTTACCATCCGCCCCGTGGCGGTTCTGGCTTCCTCGGACCGACCGCAAGCAGGCACTGCTGTACCCATGTATCGTCTGCCGTTGCCGGAAGCTGGCACAATGTCGGACCCGATCGGGGCACGACACGGCAGAACCATCCGAAACAGCCGGTAATATAGAGCCCTTGGAGAAGACGGGCAACTGCTGTCAAGCGATTAGCCAGGACTTGCAGTGTGGCCCGCCAGCCACTATTATTGTCGCACTAGCAAGAGCACACTGATGGCAGATAACGTCCCCTCCAGTCCGCACGCGCCCAAGCTCGGAAAATCGGAAACCAACCGGTTAAAGACCGAGACCAGCCGCCAGCGCAAAACGGCGGGGGATGCCGCGGCAGACAAGACGGTCGCCTTTGCGCCGCCCCCGGCGCCGCCGCCACCCAGCGCCGAGCCCGGGTCCACCGCGTCGATTGCGGATCCGATGATGCGGCGCGACACGTCCACGGGAAAGCTCCGGCGGGTCCAATCGCCGGACGAGACGTCCAACGCACTCGCCCCCGTCGGCGCCGGCACGGAGCCGAGGCGCACAGAGACCGTGCGGCTGAAGGTGGTGCGTAACACCCGGTCCGAGCTGCAGAATGTCGTCCCCGAGGGGCAGGCTGCGCCCGCGCCATCGCGCCCCGCCGGCGACACCCTGGCCGTGCCCCCGCCGCCGGCCGTCGGTGCCCCGCCCGGCACGCGCGCCACCTCGACCCTCAAGGTGCAGCCCCCGGCCGCCCCCGTAGCGGCTCCGGCCCCGGAGGAGAAACGCGCCACCTCGACCCTTAAAGTCCAGGCTCCGGAGCGCGCCCCGACGCCGGAAACGCCGCCGCCACAAGCCAAGCGCGCCACGTCGACGATCAAAGTCGATGTTTCGGCGGAGACCATCGCTGAGATGGCCGCCCCGGAGGCGTCAGCGCCGGACCAGACTCAGGTCGCGTCAGCCTTCAACGATACCGGCACCTCCACCATTAAGCTTCAGGTCCAGAAGCCCTCCCGGCCGCCGTCGGCGCCCGGGCCGACCCCCTCGCTAGGCGGCAAGGTCGCCACGGCCACGCTGAAGATCCGGCCCCCGGCCGCGACCCCGCCGACGTCGGCCGCCACAGGCGCCGCGGTTCCCGGGGTGATGCCCGCCTCTGCCCAGGATGGGGGGACGTCGACCCTGAAGATCCGCATGCCGACGGAAGCGGCCCCGCCGGTCGCACGCGCCGTACCTGCCGCGCCCGCCGCACCCGCCGCGCCTGCCGCGCCTGCCGCGCCTGCCGCGCCCGCCGCGTCGGCTCGTGCGTCAGGTGTGCCGACAGACGCCGCCAAGGGGGGCTCGCCCGCACTCAAGGTCCGGCTGGGTGGACCGGGGGTGAAGTCTGCCTCGACCGCCGAATCGGAGTCGGGCGCCACCGTCAGGATCCGGCCGCCGGGGCTGCCGACGACCAAGCCGCCAGCCGTTGTCTCCGCCGAGGACGAGACGCAAGTGGGCGTTCAGACGCTACCGGCGAGCGCGCCGGCGGCGGCCGCCGAAAAAGCGAAGATAACGCTGAAGCTGAAGAAAGAGGACGAGGTCAAGCCGGGCAAGCGTGAGCTGGTCCTCCCCCCCGGACTCGGGGAAAAGCAAGCTCCGCCTCCGCCCGTCGAGCAGACGGATTCCGCGGCCACCATCGCGGTGACGCCGGTGCGCCCGCCCACGGCGGCGGCCGCCGAAGCCGGGGCCGATGCGGCGTCGGCCACCATCGTGGTGTCGCCTGCCGATCAGACGGTCTCCATCGGCAAGAAGAAGAGCCTGCGGATCCAGAAGCCCGGCAAGGGGAAAGAGGACGAGACCTCAACCGCCGACGCGGCCGACGCGAGCGCGGCGGCGTCGGCCGCGGAGGCGCCAGAGGCCGAGAAGCCAAAGGCGCCCGAGGCCGGCCCGAGCCGACTGGCCGCGGCGGCCGCCCTGCTGGCTTTTGCCGGGATCGGGGCGCTGCTCCTGCGCCTGCTGCTGGATTTCAGGCGCTACCTGTAAGCGCACCGGGCGCCCCCTCTTGGCGCCCGGCGGACTTCAGGGGATGCGGTCGGCGGCGACGGCCTGGCGGACACGTTCCGCATCGGGACCGGCCACGGTGTCGAGACGCCGCAGACCCGGCGTACACTGCGGGCCGCAGTTGCAGACGTAGTTCCACGGCGTCTGCCCGATCTCCCCGCCCAGCACTTCCCACATCCGCGCCGACTCCGCACACAATGTGACCGGAGTGTTGGGGCTGAGGCGCCTGACCTCGCTGAGAAAGTGGCGGTACATCGTCTCCTTGACCGCAAACGGAAAGGGCCGTTCGCCGTTCGCGGCCTTGTCCCATGCGCCCTCCTGCCGCTGGGCGGCCCACGCCGCCTCGACAAACTCCGCATCCAGGTTCTCCAGGCCCAGCGTCGCCGCCATCTCCTCGACGCTGTCGAAGAAGACGGTCTCGATGCTGAGGTTGTCGGGCCGGACCTGGCGGAAGAGCTGCTCGAGCATCGCCGTCGTCTCTTCGCGCCAACCTTTGAGCGGAATCAGCGGTTTGAACTTGAAGCGCACCGTGTAACCCGCCTCCTGGCAACGACGGGCCGCCTCGATGCGCTCCGCCATGGCGCCGGTGCGTTCCTCGAAGCGGCGGCTCACGGAGTCCGTGGTCAAGGTCCACAGCATGATGGTGTGGCCGCGGTGCTCCAGAGGCAGGAGGAAGTCGATGTTGGCGCTCTTGCTGAAGAGGATGAGGTAGCGGTCCTCGCGCCTGGCGAAGTCATTCACCAGCAACGCGGTGGCGCCATATTCCGGCTCGATGGCGAGCACATCCTGTTCGACGTCATAGCGGAAGGTCTTCTGCCAGGGGTGCTCCGCCAGCAGGTGGTCGACCTGGCCGATGAACTCCTCGACGTTCAGCATGATGACGTACACCGAACCGCGCTGGCAGTAGGCGCAGCGATGCACGCAACCCCAGGCGCTGTGCAGATCGTGCAGGCTCCAGCACACCAGCGCCGGGTTCCAGGTCGGCCGCTGCTCATAGTGGAAGAATGGCGGCACCCCGAGCATGGCCTGCACCCGGCTGCCGACGAAGTTCTGCTTGCAGTCGCCGTAGCGAACGTGCGCCTCGATGCATCGGCGGTAAAGATCGCTCTGGACGACGGCGGCACGGGCCTCGGGCGTGGGCCAGGTGAAGGCACCAAAGATGAAGTCGGGATCGTGATGAACCGGATAGGCGCCCTGCCGCACCTCGCCAATCCAGCCGCTGGCTCGAATCACCTCCGGCAACTGCTCCGCCGTGAGCACCGGCACGCTCGACGGCTCCCGGCCCAGCGCCCGGACCAGCCGCTCAAAGCGAATCAGGTTGCGCGGATCGCGCAGCGCCCACTCCATGACATACACGTTCTTTGGGTTGATCTTGTACACCGCTCGCGTCCTCCATGCCAGGCTTCTTCGCGTGCCTACCCATCACCCCTCAACCTGGGCGAGCTTGGCGTCGGGAATGACAATGACCTTGCGCGTCGTGTTGCGGTCTTCGCGCAGCAGTGAGAACGCTTCAACCAGCCGACTGAGTGGGAAGGTATGACTGACAATCTCCCGGCGCGGCACCACCTTCCGATGCAGCATCTGCAGGGCTTCCGGCAGGTACACCGCCGGGGAGGCAAAGGAGGCACGTAACTGCTTCTTGCCCAAATGCATGCTCGTGGTATTGAAGGAGACCGTCCCGCCGATACCCCAGTCAAAGCCGATGAACACGACGACCCCGCCATAGCCGCAGGCGTCCAGGCTCGCCGGCAGGGTCGCTGGCGGTGCGGTGGAGAGCACCTTGTGAAAACCGCCGTAGGGCTTGCCACACTCTGCCAGGGAGGTCTTGGACAGGTCGATCACCGCGTCGGCGCCGAGGCGCTTGGCGGTCTCAAGCTTGCCCGGGGTCCGGTTGGCGGCTACCACCAGGCCGGTGGTGCGACGGCGGGCAATGGCCAGGGCCATCAACCCGATGGCGCCGCTGCCGACGATCAGGACGTTGTCGCTGAGGCCGATCTCGGCGACCTTCACCATGTCCACCGCCACGCCGCAGGGCTCGGCCAACACCGCGGCCAGCGGCTCGATGCCGTTCGCCGGCACCGCGGAGTGGCCGGGCGCCAGCATCGCGTCGGCGAAGCCCATGCTTGGACCGCTCCAGATGCCGGGGGCTTTGCGGCAGAGGTCCACGCGGCCGTTGCGGCAGAGGTCGCATTCGCCGCAGAACGAACCCGACTCGAGCACGACCTGGTCGCCGGGCTTGACATGCTTGACCAGGGCGCCAGCCTGGCGCACGATGCCGACTACCTCGTGCCCGAACGGCCGCGGCTCCTGTGCCAGTTGCGCGCCAATCTCGAGGTCGTGTCCGCAGATGCCGCAGGCCAGCACCTCCAACAGAATCTCGTGCGGCTGGGGCGCCGGCAGTTCGATCTGGCTGAAACTGATCTTGAACGGCATCTGCATGCGTGCGGCGGTAATTGAAGTGCCCATGCGCGTGTCCCCTGTGGTGCGTGTCTCGTTGACGGCGTGGCGGTAACTTCGTGCCGCAGCAGCGCCGCGTCCACCGCGCGGTGCGCCGAGGGTGCTAGTGGCGCTGGACAGAACAGGGCCGCGGGGCTTCAAGAAAACTCTGCTGAGGCTGCCGCCGGCGGGTACCGCGAACCCGGCCCCTGCGGGTCCTTGGCATCGCGGGCTCCAGGGGGTAGACGCGGTTCCATTCCGGTTCGCCCGGAACGCGGCGAACCGCCTGGAGGTCGGCGGTCCGCACCGGCCCCGCCGGGGCTTCCGCCGTTTCCGTCGTCTCGGGGTCTTGCCGCCGGCGGATACCGCGATCTGCCGCGGCGGACCTGGAACGGGCGCTGGCCATCGCGGCTCGCTTGCTTATATTCGGGAAAGACGGTTGGGAGCCTGCCGTCGACGAGTTGCATCTATGGTCCCGGCGGGAGTCTCGATATGCGTTTTGCGCCCTGCATCCTACTGGTCCTTACCCTGTTTGCGCAGGTTCGCGCTGGGGCGGTTGGCGAGGCGAACTGGCCCGCCGCCAGCGCGCTTCGCCGGGGTCAGGCGCCGGTCATCGACGGGCGCCTGGGCGCCGAGGAGTGGCAGGGCGCCACGCGGCTTAGCGGTTTTGTGCTGCTGGGCGGGCGGATTCTGGCGGCGGGCGGGCAGCCCGAAGCGCGCCTGGCCTGGCTGGCGGCGGGGTTGGCCATCGGCATCGAGATTCCGCTGCCCCCGGGCGAAAAGGCAAAGGCCCAGGCGACCGATTGGGATGGCACCGTCTGGCAGGACGACTCGGTCGAGGTCCATGTCGATCCTGACCACGGTCATAAACGTAGCTACCAGTTCGTGGTCAACGCCCTCGGGACGCGCCTCGACAGCCGGGGCGGCGATCTGCGCTACAACGCCGAATGGCAGGCCGCCGCGGTCAACCAGCCTGGCCGCTGGACCGCCGAGTTTCTGATCCCGTGGGCGGCCCTGGAAGCAAGCGCGCCGACGGCCGGACAGACCCTCGGCCTGAACCTGGCGGTGAACGCCTCCCATCTCGGTGGCATTCTGACCTGGGCGCCGCTCACGGGCGGACTGCATGCGCCGGCCCAGTTTGCACACCTCACCCTGGCCACCGATACGGCCGTATCCCTGCTGAACCTCGAGGCGCGCCGCCTTGCCGAGCTGCGGGTAGAGGTCCTCGGCACGGGCAGCGCCGAGGTGTCTTGGACGCTGGATCGGCGCGCTGCCCCCGACCGTCTCGAATCCCTCTGCCGAGAAAGCCGCACCGTGAGCGCGGCTCAAGCGCTGCCGCTACCCGTGTCGATCCCGCTCGCTAACGGCTTTCCGAAGGCGGGGAGCTACGCGCTGAAATGCGTCGCCGCGAGCGGCGGGCGAGTCCTGTTGCAGCAGGCGGTCGAGCTCGAGGTGGGCGCGTCCCTGGAACTCCGCGCTCAGGCCTTCCTCCGTGAGCCGCGGCTGGGGTTCACCGTGCGGGCCGATCCCGTCGCGTTCCCGCCCGCCGCCAGCGAGATCACCTTGACCGTCAGCGGTCCGGCTGGCGTCATCCTGGAGGAGAAGAGGGCCCCGGCGGCGGATACGGGCGAGGTCCGCCTCGAGCTGGCGGGCGACCAGGTCCCCGCGGGCCGACTGACGGTGCGGGCCGAGGCGGTACAGCGCCTCAGCGGGGTGCGCGGTAGCGCGGAGAGGGTCCTGGAGAGTCCGCTCAAACCGGTCTGGCTGGGCACCAGCGAGGGGCTCAGCCGCGAGGTGCCCGCGCCCTGGACGCCGCTCAAGACCAGGGGCTCGGCGGTGTATTGCTGGGAGCGCTGCTACCGCTTCGAGCGCTCGCCCTTCCCCACGGAGATCACGGCGCGCGCCGCGGCGCTTCTGGCCGGCCCGATCCGTCTCACTGGTGCCTGCAACGGCACGCCGATCGCCTGGAAGGGCGAACACCCGCGAATGCTGGAAGACGCCCGCGACCGAGTGTCCATGGCGGTGAGCGCGACGGCACCGGGGCTGGCCCTGGCGGGCGTGGTTACGGTGGAGTATGACGGCATGGTCCGGATCGATGCCACCCTCACTCCGGCCGCGGGCCAGGCGACGTTGCGGGACCTGACGCTGGAGATACCACTCCTGCCCGAACGCGCGCGTTACCTCTATCATTTCCCCGGACAGTGGGGCAGCGTGGCCAACAGCGGCTTCCTGCCGTCGGCAGGCTGGAGCCATGCCTTCAAGCCCTTTGTCTGGCTGGGCGACGAAGACCGCGGCCTGGCCTGGTTCTGCGAGTCCGAGCGCAACTGGTTTCCGCCGGGAGCGGCAGACGCCCTCACCATCCAGCGTGAGGACAAGGCCGTGGTGCTGCGCTGTCACCTGATCCGCGGCGAGCTGGCGGTGAGTCGGCCGCTGGAGTACACCTTCGGCTTCCAGGCCACGCCGGTGAAGGAGCCCGAGAAGACGGTCTGGGACTACCGCATCACGCATCACGGCAGCTATGGCCTGGAAAGCCAGCCCGCAACCGTCGGCGGCACGATCACCTATCCGGCCGAAGGGCACCTCAGCGCCAGCGCCGGAACTTTCGAGTGCTGGTATCGACCGGCCTTCGAGAACCAGGAACGGGGCGTGCCCCGTAAGGACCGGCGCAACACCACCAACCGCAGCATCTTTACCCTGAAGTGGGACGCCGACCCGGCCGGCGGCAGCAACTGCGGTCTTTACTGGAATGAACAGGTGCAGGGGCCGGTGGCGTGGTCACGTCGCCAAGGCACGGTCTTGCTCAACCCCGGGGCCGCGGTGGACTGGAAAGCGGGGCAGTGGCTTCACCTTGCGCTGACCTGGAGCGACCAGGTGCGCCTCTACGTCGACGGCAAGCTGGTGGCTGAGACCGCCAACACCGGCTTCATCCCCGAGCCGCTTGGCAAGGCGGTGATCGAACTCGGCGGAGCGCAGGCCATGGCCCTTCTCGATGAGGTGCGCATTCTCAGTACGGCCCGGCCGCCAACGCTCAACCCCGGACCCGTGGTGGCCGACGCGGAGACGTTGCTTCTGGACTCTTTTGAGGGCTACGGCAAGGGCGGCACGGGCGGCCCTGGCAAGGCCGCGAAGTCGGTGGCCTTCACCGCGGCCAAGTTTGGCCAGGGCGCCTCGTGGGATCCGGCCAGCAACGCCACCCAACTCCAGCGTTTGGTCGAGGCCGGGGTGCGCACGATCTGCTTCCACGAGCACTGGTCGCCCTACCAGTCACATCCCTACGTCACCGCCGAGAACCGGCCCCGGTTGCGTCGTCTGGCGGACGCCTGTCGCGAGGCGGACGTGGATTTGCTGCTGTACATGTCGCGGCAGTTCGCGGACAACGCGCCGGAATGGGAGCTGTACGCCGATGAGGTGCTGCAGCTGCCACGCTCGGGCGCCTACCGTCGGCAGCCCGAACAGAAGGCCTACATCGCCTGCTGGAACAGTGCCTGGAAGGACTTCTGCCTGTACTACCTGGGCAAGACGCTGGACGAGTTCAAGCACGGCGGCTGGTATCTCGATGGCCCCGAGTGGCCGATGCCCTGCAACAACCCGCACCACGGCTGCGGCTACCTCGCCCCCGACGGGTCCCGTCGGCCGGTCTATGACATCTTCGCCACCCGCGAGTTCATGAAGCGCCTCTACGTCCTGACGCGGCAGCGCAACCCCCAGGGCCAGCTCAACATCCACAACTCGACGGTGATGGTGATCCCGACCCTGGCCTGGGGCACCAGCACCTGGGGCGGCGAACAGATCGATGCGATCAAACCACCGGTCAAGACCCTCGACATCTTGCCGATGGATGCCTTCCGCACGGAGTTCATGGGCCGCCAGTGGGGGATTCCCGCCGAGTTCCTGGTCTACGAAGGCCAGCCCTACCACAGCCGCGACGTGCTGGCCTACACGCTGTTACACGGTGTGCTCATCCGGCCCGGCGGTGGTGACCCGGAGTCGCTCGAGCGCACCGCGGCGCTGTGGCGCGTCTATGATGCGTTCCCTTTCGGCGAAGCGACGCTGTACCCCTATTGGAACAACGCCGAGCGCCTCACCTGCACTCCGGCCGGGGTCTATGCCACGGCCTACGAACGGCCGCGCGAGGGGTTGCTCCTGTTCGTCAGCAACCTGGGCGAGGCGAGCGCGGCGGCGGCGGTCAGCTTGAACCTCAAGGCCTTCGGCTGGGAGAGCGCGGCCACGACCGACGCGCTCAGCGGCGCGGCTCTGCCCGGAGCTGACGGTGTCCTGCGCTTCCCGCTCGAGGCGTGGCGCTACCGGGTGCTGCGGGTGCGACCACCATGAGCCTTCCAGACCAGGCGCGTGCCTCGGAAGGGCAGGGGGGCGTCGGCCCAGTCGGCTCTGCGTTTGCCACGCGACCCACCCCGGCCGCCGGGGCCGCGGATACCATCGTGGCCTGCGCTACCGCGATCGGGGGTCCCATCGCCATCATCCGCCTGTCGGGACCCGCTGCGGTGGCCATCGCGGCGGCACTCTGGCGTGGCCGTCGACCCCTCGACCAAGCGCCGTACCGGACCTTGCGCCTGGGTCAGGTGGCGACCGCCGAAGGAACCGTGGATGACCAGGTTCTAGCGGTCTACATGCCCGGCCCGCACAGCTACACGGGCGAAGACGTGGTGGAACTGCACTGCCACGGCGGCGCTCTGGCGGCACGGCTGGTGCTGCTGGGGCTGCTGCAACGGGGCGGTCGCCACGCCGGCCCGGGGGAGTTCACCCAACGCGCCTTCCTCAATGGTCGGCTCGACCTGACCCAGGCCGAAGCGGTGGCTGACCTCATCGCGGCCCACAGCAGCGCGGCCCTGCAGCTGGCCAATCGGCAGTTGACCGGCCTGCTCGGACGCCGGGTCAACGCCCTCTATGACGCCCTCGCCGCCCAGCTTGCCGACCTCGAGTCACGCCTGGATTTCCCCGAGGAAGAGCTGGATTGGGAGCCGGTGGAAACCGTCCGCGAGCACCTGGCCCGGACGCTGGCCGAACTGCGGCAACTCTGGGCCTCGCGTCATGAAGGAGAAGTCCTGCGTCAGGGCATCCGGCTGGTGCTTGCCGGGACGCCGAACGTCGGCAAGTCGAGTCTGCTCAACGCTATCCTCGGCCGCGACCGGGCCATCGTCACGGACATTCCCGGAACGACCCGCGATACGCTCGAGGAACTGGCACAGGTGCGCGGCATCCCCGTGCAGCTCACCGACACGGCCGGACTGCGCGACAGCCAGGACAGCCTCGAGCAGTGCGGCATGGCGCGCTCGCGGGAAAGCCTGCGGACAGCGCAGGTGGTGCTCTGGGTCTTCGATGCCTCACTCCCCTATGCGCCGCAGGCCTGGCCGGACGTGCCGACGGCAGGAGCGTTGATCCTGGTCGGCAACAAGAAGGACCTCGCGGAGCGCCTGGCGGCGCCACCGCCGCTGCCCGTCGGCGCCGTGCTGGTCAGCGCCCAGACGGGCGCCGGGCTGGAGCAGCTCTTTGATGCGGTCGAGCACCTGGTCTGGACCCGCCCCCACGCCGACGAGAGCGCGGTGGCCGTCAGCGCCCGGCATGCCACCCTCATCGGCGGCGCCATTCCCGCCGTAGAGGATGCCATGGAGCGCGCCAAGGCACAGGAGTGGGAGCTGGCCGCGGTCGCCCTCCGCTCCGCCCTTGCCGACCTGGGCCGCATCACCGGACGGACCGCGGACCCGGATGTGCTCCATACTATTTTCTCACGCTTCTGTATCGGAAAGTGACCCCCGTGCCAACGATCCTGCCCCACCTCGACGACCCGTACTTCCACCGGCGCATTGTCCGCGCCCTCGAACTGGAGTGGGACCTCGCCGTCGCCTGGTTTCCCCCCGAGACCAAGCGCGTGCTGCGGCGACCGGGTTTCAGCCTGATCCAGACCACCCAGGTCCTGGGGCAGTGGGTCCGCGAGCCGACGCGCGAAATCCGCCTCAGCGAAGCCTGCATCCTGAACCACCCCTGGTACGCGGTGGTGGACGTGCTCCGGCACGAGATCGCGCATCAGCTCGCCGACGAGCTGTATGGCGAGGTGGAACCGCCGCACGGCGAGACCTTCCGCGACCTCTGCCATTTTCTCGGCGCCGACCCGAAAGCCTCAGGTGGCTACCCGACCCTGGACGAGGCCGTGCTGGCGGACAAGGCCAGCGACGGCGACCGCATCATGGCGCGCATCCGTAAGCTCCTGGCCCTCTCGAGCAGTCCGAACCGGCACGAGGCCGAGCTGGCCATGGCCAAGGCGCGCGAACTCATGGCCAAACACCAGCTCGACCCCACCGAGCCACCCCCGACCGCCGACTTCGTCCACCTCGTGCTGGGCGAAGCGTCCCTGCGCCACGGGCTTGAGGTCCACGCCCTGGCTTCACTCATCCGGGAGCATTATTCGGTCCGGACGATCTGGGTTCCCATGGCCGTGCCGGCCGTCGGAAAGGTCGGCCGCGCCCTGGAGGTCTGCGGCACCCGCCTGCACGTGCAACTGGCGCATTACGCCTTCGACTTCGTCCGTCACCTTATCGCCGCGGAGTGGCGCACGTACCAACCCGGCGTACGCCTGGGCGCCAACGGCCGACGCGACTTCGCCCTAGGCATGGTCGCGGGCTTCCGCGCCCTGCTCGATGAGCAACTGCGGACCTCTCCCCAGGTACAGGCTTTGGTGCGGCGCGAGGATCCCGCCTTGGAGGGCTACTTCGAGGAACGCCATCCGCACCAGAGGCAGACGCGGGCCGGCCGTGGCGTCCGCATCGACCCCCGCCTCCGCCAGGACGGCGAAGCCCTGGCCCGCCGCATCGGCCTGCGCCACGGCGTAAACCCCGCCACCCACGCCACCCGCCGCCTGCTGGGGACCTAGCCCTGGGCGAGAGGCACAACGGCCTCGTGTCGAAGCCCGGAGGGTGACCCATTCGCGAGGCGCTCCCGCGGTTCGTGAATAGGTCAGGCTAGCGCCAAGGCGCGGCTCAGCGCCGAACGTCTACGGGCTGGACATGCCGACTCGCGCTCGTTTGCGCGTTCGGCCAATCCGGGGCAGGGACCGGACGTTGTGCCTGTAGTGCCGTCACCCCCGGGGATAACTGGGCGAGGATCACGGCGGCCGCAAGGACTCGCATGGCAAGCGTGGCTACAACCGCGGCTTCCGCTGCGTTTATGGGTCAGTGTTTCGAGCGGATGCTGGTCATCCGTTACTTCGAAGAGGCGCTCAGCGAGCTGTTCTCGAAGAACCTCCTGGGCGGCACCTCGCATTTCTGCATCGGCCAGGAAGCCTGCGCCGTGGGCGTGGTCTCGGCGGTGCGGGAGACGGACTGGCTGGTGTCGAATCACCGCGGTCACGGGCACCTTCTGGCACGGGGGCTGGAACCGGCCCGGGTTATGGGCGAACTGCTGGGCAAGCTCACCGGCTACTGTGGCGGCCGGGGCGGTTCGCAGCATATGTGTTCCATGGCCGACCACTTCCTGGGAACCAATGGCATCACCGGCGGCGGCATCCCCATCGGCACCGGCGCCGCCCTGGCGATCCGCTACCGCCAACTCGACGACATCGTGGTCGTCTTCTTTGGCGATGGCGCCAGCAACCAGGGCACCTTCCATGAATCCCTCAACATGGCCGCCTTGTGGAAACTGCCCGTGCTCTACGTCTGCGAGAATAATGGCTATGGCATGAGTAATCCGCAGCACACCTCCACCGCTGGCAGCGGCATCGCCGAGCGCGCCGCGGCCTATGGCCTGCGCGGCGAACGGCACGACGGCATGGACCTGCTCCAGGTCCGCGCCGCCACGGCTGAACTGGCCGCCTCGGTCCGCCGGGGCGACGGCCCGGCCGTGTTGGAGCTGACCACCTACCGTCATTGTGGCCATTCGAAGAACGATCCGCGCGTCTACCGGACGCCCGCCGAGGAGAACGACTGGCAAGCCCGCGACTGCCTCATCCAGGCGGCGGCCCAGCTCACCGCCCTCGGCCTCAGCGCGACGGCCATCGAGGCCCATCGCCAGGCTGCCCGGCAGCTCATCGACGCGGCCGTCCAGGCGGCTCTGGCCGCGCCCTGCGGCACCCCCGAGCATGCCCGCGGAGGGGTCTATGCCTGAAACGCTCCAGAATGATCCCCGGCTGATCTACACCTCGAAAGCCATCAACGAGGCCCTCGACGAGGAGATGGCACGCGACCCTGACGTCCTGCTCATCGGCGAGGATATCGGCGTCTACGGTGGAGCCTTTGGCGTGACCCGCGGTCTCTATGAGAAGTATGGGCGAGCTCGCCTCTGGGAAACCCCGATCTCGGAGAATAGCTTTGTCGGCATGGCGGTCGGCGCCGCGATGCTGGGCCTCAAACCGGTCGTCGAGATCATGTTCATGGATTTCATCGCCCTGGCTTTGGACCAGATCCTGAACAGCGCCGGGAAGCTGCACTACATGTACAACGGGCAGGTCAATGTTCCCCTGGTTATCCGCGCCCCCGGCGGCGCTAAGGGCGGCTATGGCCCCAGTCACTCGCAGATGCTCAGCAGCCTCTTCATCGGCATCCCCGGCATCAAGGTGGTGGCCCCCTCCAACGCCGCCCAGGCCAAGGGGCTGCTCAAGAGCGCCATCCGCGACCCGAATCCGGTCCTCTTTATCGAGAACAAACGCCTGTACGCCCAACGCGGCCATGTGCCCACCGGCGATTACACCGTGCCGCTGGGCCAGGCCGAGGTGGCGGCAGCAGGCACCGGCCTGACCCTGATCGCCTATTCGGCCATGGTGCCGCTCTGCCTGGCCGTCCGTAAAGCCTTCGCCGCGCGTAACCTGCACCTCGAAGTCGTGGACCTGGTCTCGCTGCAGCCACTGGACCGTGAAACCATCGTGAAATCCGTGCGCAAGACGGGTCGCGCCGTCATCGTCGAGGAGGGTTGTCTGACCGGCGGCGTCGGCGCGGAGGTGGCCGCCGTCATCGCCGGCGAGTGTATGGATGCGCTCGAGGCCCCGGTTCGGCGCGTCGCCGCGGCCGATGTGCCGATCCCGTCCTCGCCCGAACTCGAGAAGGCCGTGCTTCCCGGCCCGGATGACGTGGTTAAGGCCGTGCGGGAGGTGCTGAGTTGGTAGTCAGGCAACCACTCCCCAGTGTACGAGCCTGCCTACCCGGACGCTGGGCCCTGCCCCTCGCGCTGTGGGTCGTGGCCGCGCTGGCGCTGGCGGACGGCGCCCCCGGCACCCTGCCTGGCTGGGGCGAGCCCGTCCTCTACTGCCGCAAGGCCGAAGGCAATCTGAGCCTCACCCTGCGCTGGCTCCCAGAGGTCGGCATCCGCCTGGCCGTCATCTCGCGAAAAAGCGGGGCGGTGAGCCTCGACCTCAACGCCACGCGGCTCAGCGCCGCGGACCTCGGGGCCGATGGCAAGGCCACGGTGCCCCCACGCCTGACCCGCTTCCATGCCGTCGACCTCCTGACCACACCGCACAACCGAGCCGAATTGACGCTGAAGTTCCGCGACACCGACTGGATGCTCTACCTGGACGGCGAGCTGGTCGCCTCCCTGGCGGCCCCCTTCGAGCCTCCCGCCGACGTCTGCCTGCCCACCGACGCCCCGCCTGCGCTGCAGGACAAACCGCTGTTCCGGCCGGTGCCCCGCGAGGAGTTCGTCACCGATTTCATGATCGAAGAGGGCGCTCCAAACGAACTCTATCCTTGGAAGATCGAGACCGGCAACTGGAGCATCCACACGGCCATGCAGGACGCACTTGTGCGCCCGGAATCCGACCTGGCGCGAATCGCGCAGGTGCCCCTCACCGCCGACAAGAGCCCAAACTTCTACTCGCTCAGGGGCGGTGGCCTGGATGCGGAGAAGAAGGCCCCGGCCGAGTCGGTGATCACCACCGGCTACGACTTTTTCGATCAGTATGAACTCGCGGCGGCCGTGCAGGTGAACGAAGGGGAGGCTGGCATCGTCTTCTACCACCGCGGCGAGGGCGCCACCGACTTCTACGCCTTTACCCTCGACATGGGCTCGGGCCGCGAGAACGAGGGTTCCCTGCGCCTGTGGCAGCGGCGCCGCGGCCAGGCGCGGGTCCTGGCCCGCGTGCAGGTGCCCCTGTTCCGCGACCAGTGGCACCGCCCCTCGGTGCGCCTCGACCAGGATGAGATTGTCTGCTTCCTGGACGGCATCGAGGTCATGCGGATGCACGAACGCCTGCCCGTGGGTGGCAAGATCGGGCTCTACGCTAAGACTGTCGAACCCCTCCGCTTCGACGATGTCAAGCTCAATGCCCTGTCCCAGGTGCCCCTCCGCGACGTCGGCGAAATCACCTACCAGACCCTCTATCAGGACGGGACCTTCTACCGTCGGCCGAGCTTCTGGAGCCCGGGCACTGCGACCGCTGGCACCGAACTCACCCCGGGACGCCGGGGTTACGAGCAAGTCCTGGTCCTCGGACGCCCCCACCACACCCAAACGGTGTTCAGCGCCGCCTACACACCCTCGGGAACAAGCTGGACCGTCGGACTGGTGTGCGGCTTCCGCTCCGCCGACAAACCCTACTACCGCTTCGTGCTGGAACGGACCCCGGCAACCGAGGCCTACCGCCTTGAACGCGTCCGCCGCGGCGGCATCCAGACGCTGGACGCCTGGGCACAGCAACTCCCCCCTGGACCCGCGCCGACGCGGGTCAAGCTGATGGTCGACGCCACCGATCCGACTCGACTTAACCTGCTGCGCGACGATCGGCTGGTCCTCATGCTACCCCTCGAACAACCCCTCGATGGCGCCCCCGGACTGCTCGTCGGAGCGCGAACCTCTACCGGGGTCAAAGAGCTGGACTACGGCTTCCGCCGCGAACTCTTCCTCGAACAGGCCCAAAAAAACCAGGTTTTCCAACACGATAGCTTCATGCGCCATTGGGCCGCCCCCGAGGGGCAGTGGTTCGCCGGCGCTGGCGGAAGCTTCTGGCACAAGGGCGACTTCTTCTCGGATTATACCATCCGCCTGCCCTGCATTGTGGGATCGGAACTCCACGCCGGCGTCAGCGATGGCGCCAGCGATGGGCAGATGCGGGTGACGGTCGGGGCGCAGACCATCACCCTCAGCGTCCTGGAGCCGGGCCGCAAACAGCCCACCCTCCACGAGCAGCCGGTGACCGTGCCCGCCGGGTCCAGCCTGGAGGCCATGACCTACGAGTTCCACCACGAGGGCGTCTGGTGCTGGGTTGCGGTCGACGGCAAGGTCCTGCTGCGACACCGCCTGAGCGCTACTCCCGTCGGCACCCGCTGTTTCGTGAAGGGTCTGACCCTGGCCCACCTGGGCCGCAGCCAAGCCACCCGTGCCAACGTCATCGATGACTTCTTCAACGAATCGCCCTATGCCTGGGTTATCAACGGCGGCAACTGGCAGATCATCAACCGCTTCCAGTGTACCCCGAGCTGGTCCCACATGGCCGGAGAATCCAGCGACGGCATGGCCGCGCTCTGGCACAAGACCGTTTTCACCGGCAATCTGACGGTCGAATTCTACGCCGGTACGCGCATGGGCTGGTACGACCGCCCGGGCGACCTCAATTGCACGGTCATGGCCGATACGACCTCACCCAACCGCGGCTACACGGTCACCGACTGCGAATTCGATTACAACCTCTCGCAGAACTGGAGCACCCTCTACCGCAACGGCGACATCGTCGCCCGCTCCGACATGTACACCGTCCCCCGGCGCCGAGCCGGACTCGTGCGCAAGTACATGGACCCGCTGATCGCCGAAGGCCGGCCCGTCCACGGCGCCTGGTACTACATCAAGCTGCGCAAGATCGGCCATCACCTCGAATACTACTTCGATAACGAACTGGTCTTCGAGACCGATGATCCGAAGATGATCAACCAGGGCCTGGTGGGGATCTGGACCTTCATCCACTCCATGACCCTGGCCCAGGTCAAGATCACCTTCCAGCAGGCGCAGCCACGCCCCTTCCCGATCACCCGGCTGCCCCTCACGCCGTCGCGTCCACCGGCGGCCCCGCCCACCACCCCCGCGCCGCCCGTCACCCCCGCGCCGCCCGCCTGGTCCGTCGCGGTCAACGGCTTCCCGCTCGACAGCCTGGATGCGGCCTACTGGTCCGTCAACGACACGGTCGGCCACGCCGTCCTCGAGCCCTTCCAGATGAACGCTGCGGCCCTGCGTCTCACCAATCGCCTGGGCTCCGGCAATATGTTGATGAAACCCGCCCTGCCGCTGTTGCCCCTGGAGCGCCTGGCCGGCTGGACCTTCCAGATGCGCCGCACCGCGAGCGCTCGGCTGAACCTCTACTACAGCATCGGCACGGCCGCCGCCGATGGCACCTTCGCCCCGCTCCAGGCCTGCTTCCACCAGATCAACGGCAGCGACTTCAGCGCCGGGGCCTATCACTGCACCGGGCGTTCCGCCGTCCCGCCCCCCACCTTGCGCCTCGACCGGCCAGGCGGCGACTGGCAGACCGTCACCGCCTGGATCTCAACCGTGGAGCGGACGCCGAAGGATGAAGCCCGTCACCTCATGGTCCGCCTCGACGGCTTCGGCAACCTCCAGCCCAGCCCGCTGCTCTGCGGCATCGGCGGCAATGCCCCCGGTGACGGCTATGCCGTGCGCCAGTTGACGCCCGTGTTCTACGGCCTGCCCGCGCTCAGCCTCGGCACCTCCCCGGAACCCCTGCGCTTCGCCCTCCGAGAGACGCTGGGCGGACGTCTCTTGGGAGAGGCGTTAGGCCAAACCCCGCTGACCGAACTGGAGGCGCTGCTGAAGGCCGCCTCGCACGACGGCCTCAACACCGCCTGGCTACGCGCCTTCGACCGCCAAGGGCGCTCCCTCTTCCACACCCTGGCCTGGGTCCAGCTCCCCGCCGTCCCGCCCCACTCACTGGACTGGGACGCCGCGCGGGTCGATACCCTCCGCCTGCAACACCGCGCCGACTATCCGGACCCACGCTTCAGCGCGGCGGCTCTGAGGCTGAACGGGGCGAGCCTGCCCCTCGAACCCGTGGGCTTTGAGGAAGCCTGGCTGGCGCCCCTGCCACGCGGCCTCACCCGCGCCGCGACGCCGGACCTGACCCTGGCCCTCACCCTGGCGGGAAAGACTGCCGAACTCCGTCTGAACGCCAACGCCCAGCCGCGCCACGCGGGCCCCGTGCTGCTGACCATCGAGGGCCTGCGCAGTTTCTGCACCACCTTCGAGGGGGCCGACCCCGCACCACTGGCGCTGACTACCGACGGACGCCAGCTGCTGCGCCGCGACGACCCCCAGCAGGGACGCTACCTCGAAGTCCGTAACCTCGCCCTCGAACAGCGCTTGAGCGCCAGCTTTAACCTCGGCTTCCCCATCTCGGAGTTTCCGCACTTCACGGTAATGTAGTTGTCCTCAAACACGAACTCAGGATCCTTGAACAGACTCACGGTTCCCAAGAACTTGTTTAAATCCCAAATAGCAAACGACTTTGCAAAGGTTTCATCCACCTTGGCTTCGGCAAGGATATTCTTCGTGGACGACAGGGTATTCAACTTGTTACCCTCGTTCACTAGAATTCCCGAATTAATACTAGCAAAGTTCTTGAGGATATCAAGTGTTCGCTTGGAAATCTTCACCACATTAGTCTTGGTC
>CAIZKT010000206.1:0-10557 GCA_903933565.1 uncultured Victivallales bacterium
CGAGGCCAAGGACATCATCGCCAAGGCCAAGGCCGAGGTCGAGCAGATGAAACGGCGCGAGGAATACTTCAGCGCCATCGCCCAGGCCGCCCGGCACATACAAGATCGGCACTTCGAGATCGCCGAGACCCGGCGCGAGTTGCTGACGTTCTATGGCGGCGAGAGCCTCTCCCTCGGCTTCTCGCCAGATGGGATGCGGGTGCTGATTACCGTCTACGACAAGGACGCCAGAATCTACGACGCGGTGGACTGGCGCCTGAGCCCGGAGGCGCTGGAGAAGGCGCAGGTCGAGAACTACCAGAAGTGGCTGCAGGAGAACATGCCGGCAAAGACGCCATAAGCCGCCCCGCGGCGTTGCTTGGAGCGGCCGCGGCTCGCGGCCACTGCCCGTGCGGCCACGGGCGGTCCAAATCCTGGAGCGGCCCGACATACCGGAATGGACTTGCGATTCTCGCACAAACAAGGAGTCGAGACAATGCATGAACGGATCCAAGCGAACCAGGCCTTCCTGGCCAATCTCTATCGACGCGGCCCGTTTCAGGGCCATGCCTTCGTCTGCAAGCCCGCGCAAGACCCCGTTTACCTGGGCCCGGACAACGATTTCACCACCTCGCTGCGGCCGGTCAAGGAATGGGTCCCCTGGGCGGTGCGCAACTACCAGCGTAAGCTCGACCTCCTGGCCGCGGTGCCGCATGATGACGTGCCCACCTGCGACCTCAGCACCGGCACCCACCTCTACGCCGCCGCCTTTGGCTGCCCGGTGCATCGCTACCCCGATAGCAACCCCTGCGCCCTGCCGCTGGTCAGCACCGCCGCGGCGGCGGACCGCCTCGAATTGCCCGACCTTTGGAAGGCGCCCTCGTTGTACCGGGTTTTCGAACTCGCCGAAGCCGTGCGGCGGGAGCTCGGTTCAGACGTCCTGCTGGGACCGCCGGACAAGCAGACTGGCTTCGATACCGCCTGCCTGATCTGGGAGAAGACCGGCATCTACGCTGCCCTGGCAACCGACGAGGAGAAGGAAGCAGTCAAACGCCTGACCGCCAAGTGTACCCGCCTGCTCATTACCTTCCTCAAGGAACTGCGCCGCGAGTTCCCGACCATGACCCAGACCGGCTGCCCGGGCGTGTGGACGCCGCCTGACCTGGCGCCGTGGTATTCCAACGACGAATGCGGCGCCTTCGGCCCGGCCCAGTTCGAGGAGTTCTGCCTGCCGGAACTGCTCGAGCTGTCCGAGACCTTCGGCGGACTGGGAATGCACTGCTGCGCCGACGCCGACCACCAGTTCCCACTGTTCCGCCGCATCCCGAACTTCTACGCTTTCAACCGCGTTCCGGCCAAGTGCGGTAAGGCCGGCTTCGAGCCCATGCTCAGATACCTGGCTGGGCCGGATGGGCCGGTCCACGTCCTGGCCTGGTTGCCAGATGCCACCATCGAGACCCTGATCCAGGCCGCGCCGCCGGGAACGCGCTTCATTTTCGCGAAAATGGGCGCCGAGGCGGAGTCCGCCCGCATCTGGCTGGAGCAGATGCGGGCGCTGAGCCCCCGGCACGGTTGAGCCGCGGCGGCGCAGGGATTGGGTGTGGGTGGGTGGGTGGGTGGGTGGTTACCTGGAGGACTTCTGCCGATGACTACGACCGTTCAGAATCCGGCTCCCGAACTGCCCCTGGTCATCCTGCTCGGCGACTCCATCCGCCTGGGGTACGAGCAGGTCGTGAAGCGCGAACTGGCGGGCACGGCCCAACTCTGGGCGCCCAGCGAAAACGGGGCGCACACGGCCCATACCCTCGCAAATCTCCCTCAATGGCTGGCTGGCAAGTCGGCCGCGCTCGTGCATCTCAACTGCGGCCTGCATGACATGTGGCGCAACGACGATGGCTCCATCCGGCACCCCCTGGACGTCTACCTGACCCACCTGGCGGCGGTCTTTGCGAAGCTGAAGGAGCTGGCGCCACAAGCAATCCTCGTATTTGCCCTGACGACGCCCGTCGATCAGGAACGTCAGAAAACCTCGGGCTACGGCCGAATCGTCCGCTTTAACGCCGACATTCCCGCGTACAATGCCGCGGCACGTCAGTTGGCCGAGGCGCAGGGAATCCTGGTCAACGACCTCTACGCCGTGGTCGAACACGGCGGCACCGACAGCCTCATCGCCGCGGACGGCGTACACTTCACCCCGGCCGGCTGCGAGCGGCTCGGTCAGGCCGTTGCCAGCTATGTACGCGCCAGACTGGCAGAAGCCTGAGACGGGCTGGCGCCGGGAACGCTGCGAAAAGGAGCCTATTTCTCATGTCCTGGAATCTGGGTTGCGGGAGTCGCCGCGCGGCGCTGCTGGCTACGGTGGCGCTGACGGCGGCGGCGCCGGCAGGCGACGCCGTGCGCGGGCGCTACGTCCGGGTCGAGTCCGGCGAGCGCCTCGAGTATCTGCATTTTGCCGAGGTCGAGGTCTATGTCGGCGGCAGGAACATCGCCGTGGGACGGCCAACGACAGCCTCGTCGACGATGCAACCCTTCACCCCCGACAAGGCCGTGGACGGGGTCATCGAGTACGTCTGGGGGGTGAACCCGAGCTTCTGGTCATCGGGGGGCAGCAAGGGCGGCGAGTGGTGGGAGGTGGACCTGGGCGAGGAGGCCGCCATCGAGCGACTCCTGCTCTACAACCGGCTCGACTGCTGCCAGGAGCGTCTGCAAGGGGCGCTGCTGCGGGTGCTCTCGGCCACCCGATCCGAGGTCTTCCGCCGCGTGCTTGACGCAGGCACGAACCCCACCGAAATCGAGTTTGTCGTGCGGGAGGTCCCAGACGTGAATCTGAACGCCACGCCCTTGCCGGCGCGTCTGGCCGAGATCGCGCCGCGGTTCACGGCCCCGCAAGCCGACCCGGCCTATGTGATGCCGGTGGGCAGCGGCGACCTGTCGGCCATGCTGCGCTACGGCGACGCCTGGGAACTGCATCTCTCCAAGTCCGACTTCTTCGCCATCGAGAAGCAGCCCTATCACAGCAGCCCAACCCTGCATTCTCCCGGGCACGTGCAGCTCTCCTTCGGCCTCCCTGGTGCGGCGCTGACGCGCTTCGAGCAACGCCTGGACCTGGGGCGAGGCGCGGTGGTGCTGACCCTGGAGAGCGCCGCGGGCCGGGTGACCGCCGAAGCGTACGGGGTGATGGGCCGCAATGCCCTCATCGTTGCCGTCGAAGACACCCGGCCCGAGCGGGTGGCGACGATCACACTCTCCTCATGGCGACCGACGCTGACGGTGAGTTCGACGGCGGGCTTGCTCGTGGCTCGCGAAGTGCATGACTACGACGAACGCGGCCAGCCGGTGGCGGACCCCGCGGCGGTGAGTCCAACCGACCGCATGTACAAGCTCGGCGTCGCGACCGTGGTGGCCTGCGCTGAAGAGAACGGGCAGCTCGCTACGGCGGTGGAGCCCGCGGGCGCTTCGGCAGGCACCCTCCGCCTCGCACCACCAGCGCGCTACTGGCTGGTGATCGCGGCGGCAACCAGCTACGACGGAGCCCCTGAAGCGGCGGCCGGACGTCTGGCACAGGCGCTGGTCACAACCGCCAAGCAGGCCCTCAGCGCCGCTCGCCTGGAGTGGTGGTCGCACTTCTGGCAGGCGGCCTACGTCGACCTCTATGGCCGCGATGCCGAGACCCTCATGCGCCTGTGGTACACGGGGCTGTACTCCTACGCGTCGGTAGCCAACGCCGTGGTCCTGCCCAAGTTCAATGGCGGGCCCGGACTGGTCCGTGGCGACGAGCGTAGCTGGGGCTGGGGCTACTGGTGGCAGAACACCCGCGAGCTGGTCTGGCCGCTGTTCGCCGCCAACCAACTGCGCTATGCCCGCGACTACCTCGACTTCTACGACCGGCAGTTCATGGACTGCCGTCGAGGCACAGCGCGCGCCGGCAAGCTCGGCATCCGCATGTGGGAAAGCGCCACGCCCTTCAAACCGGGAACCGTCTCGCCCGCCAGGGAGGTCTCCGGGTTCAGCTCGGAGGCCTTAGAGAAGGCCATGGCCGATACCGGCATGGAGACAGTGAAATCAGGCTACAATGCGCGCAGTCTGGCGCAGGCGGTGGAGCTGGTGCAGCTCATGTTTGACTATGTCGCCTTCAGCGGCGACCAAGAGTACCTCAAGACCGCCGTGGCGCCCTGGCTCAGAGAGGCCGCGCTGTTCTACCTGAGCTATCTGCGCCGGGGCGCTGACGGGCTCTACCACAGCACCGTCTCCGACGCCATCGAGATGTGGTGGAAAGTGAAGGACCCACTGACCGACCTGGCGGCGGTGCGGTACTGCTTTGCGAACGTCCTGAATTACGGCGATGAGTTCGGCTACGAGCCCGAGTTCCTGGCGGCCGTGCGTGACCGCCTCGAGCACCTGGCGCCGCTGCCCACGGGCATCTGGCACCGCCGTACGGCCGCCAAGGAGGAATTGCCGCCGGGCACCCCGGCCTACACCACCCAGATCGTCGACCGCATCGAGCCCACCGACGCCTGCTACGCGCCGGCCGCCGAGCTCTACGACGACCGCTTGGTCCACAATATGGAGAACCCGGAGCTCTACCTCGTCTTCCCGCTGGCGCTGGTGGACGCCAACAGCCCTCCAGCCGATCTCGAGCGCGCCGTGAACACCTTCCGCCAGCGCCTGCACCCCAATGCCGGCGGCTGGTCGCAGTGCGGCATCCAGGCCGCGCGGCTGCGCTTGCCGGACGCGGTCAACGTCATCATGGAGCACGTCCGCAAACACCAGCGTTACCCGTATGGCGGCTGGAACTCGCCGGGCAAGAACCTGGCCGACTCCAAGCTCGGCATCGCCGACGTGCCCTACTTCGACGCCATGGGCGTGAATCTCACCGCGCTGCAAGAGGCGCTGTTGCAGAGCCATTGCTTGAGCACCTCGGCGCGGAGCGACCCCCCGGGCAGCGGCCCGATCGTGCTGGTACCGGCGGTGCGCCAGGATTGGGCCGGGCGCTTCCGGCTGCGCGCCCGGGGCGGCTTCCTGGTCAGTACCGAATTCCAGGCCAAGCGCCGGGTGGTCAAGGTCACCGTCGAGGCCGAACGCGGTGGCTTGTTGCGGCTCGTCAACCCGTTTCCCGAGTGCCGGGTGACCCAGGGCGGCGCCGAACTGCGGGTGAGTCGCGAGCCGCTGCTGGCCGTGACGACCCAGGCCGGCGATACCTTCGTGTTCACCGCCACGGACGCCCCGAACGCGACGCCCTGAACCGTCACCGGAACGCTCAGCCATGCCCCGCCGAACCGGGTTGTGGCACGATCGCGCCGAAGCCTCCCGCGGAGTTACGGCGCAAGCCGGCAAACACGCCCAGGCAGTACCAGAGACTGCGAAACCTGGACGGCGGTTGCACGATCAGGGCCTCGGCCGCGGTCTCGTCAGCAGCGCTGTGCAGGAGGCGCACCCCGCCCTGCTGGTAGCGGCAGAGAATGTGCGTGAGGTCGTCCTGTATCCGAGCCGCCCGCACCATCACCCCGGTGATGCCCGCCGCGCGCAGGTGGTTGCCGGAGGGCAGATCCTGGGGTACGACCGCCCAGCGGTTGTCAAACTCCCCCGGCCGGGCAGTTTGGGCGTTCTCCCGGCGTCGGCTGTCAAGGAGGAACGCTGGAGGAGCCGCACTGGAGAGCGGCAGTTCCCGCAGAACCGCAACGCCCGCCAGCAGCGCCGCCGCCACCGGCGCCACGTCAACCAGCATCGCCGCTGCCAGGCAGCCGTTGAACAACGGTACCGGCCGGTAGCCCTGTTGTGCCAGGGCCAAGCCCATACACACGGCCTCCGGCCCAGGCAGGTCAACCACCACGGCCACCCGCGCCGACGCCGACGGCGCCCAGGCGAGAGCTTGGGGCAGCAGCAGCTCCGCCGACGGCGTGACCCGGCCCAGGGCAGTGAACAGCACCGGCTTGGCCCAGGCTGACCAGGGCGACTCATCCGGAGCCCAGAGCGCGTACACTTCTTCAGGCGTCATGGCAGTTGACCCTTTCGGCACTCCCTTGCACCACCACGGCCACGTCCTGGGCATACTGGTCGATGCGGGGACGGTCCGCCAGGCGGCCGTAGAACCCGGCAGCCCGGCCGTTGACGGTAAACACGCCGATCACAAGATGGCGCTCGCCTCGCGGCGACGCCAGCAGCCGACTCGGAAAGCGCCGCTGCGCAATCCACGCGCGTGGGTAGAGCCGCGCCGACCACGAGATGCGGCTCCATTCGTCCGGCGGGGTGACCTCCGGAATCGTCACCGCTTCGCCGACGCGGCCCAGCGCCGGCTTCAGAAGCCAGTCGCGGTCGCGGCGCCAGTCGGCCTGCCGCGGGTCCCGAGTTTCGGGAAGCAAGCGTTGCCAGGTGGGCGCGGCCACTCCCAGCCGCTCCCAGAGCAGGGGCAGGCGTTTGGACTGGCTGAGGATGGCGGTGGCGTGGTTGCAGCAGGGCACGCCAGTGCGAAAGTACCCCCGCCAATCCGACCCGCGCGGCAGCAGCGGCAACCACTCGACCGGGAAGAAGCGGACCACGCCAGCCACCTCGCCCTCCTGCCCGCGGGCAATGCACTGCACCCGCTCAGCAGGCCAACGCAGGTGGTCCGGCGCTACCAGCAACGGCGTCAGGCCACGCGCCGCCAGCGCCTGGCCGAGGAACTGCATCACCTGGCGGTCGTCCGCATATGAGGTGGCATGCACCAAAGCCACCCGCGCACCTGGCCTCAGTACCGCGCCAAAGCCCGCCGCCACCGCATCCCCGACGTCACCAAAGACCCTCGTGCCGGGCGCAAACCGAGTCGCCAGGCGCGCCAGCGCACTGGCTTCGGCAAAGCCGCCAGGAACATCGCTGTTGACTTCGGACACCGCCCAATCGGTGCTGGTGGGATGCAGGTCAAAGCGCATGACTCGGACGCCGCCGCGGGGCGAGCCCCCGGCCGCCTCAGCAAGCGCCCGGCGTACCGGCCCGGGCAGGGCCAGTTCCCGCCAGAGGTCGGGGCGGCTGGCCACTGCGGATTCGGCCGCAACCGTCTCCGCGGCCAGGGCTTCAGCCCAGGCCGACAGGCGGTTGGCAACAGACGCGGAAAGCACCGCAACGCAGTCCGCAATCGTGTTCACATCACCCACCTGCGGATCCCACTTGCAGCAGGAGAAGATGACCTGCCGACGAAAGGCGCCATACTCCGCCGCGGGAATCGGAACCAGCCCGACCTCAGGGCTCGTCTCGGCCGCGGCGGTCATTCGGCCTCCTGGACTGTCGGCGGGGCGCCATAGCCCGGCACTTCCGCTGGGCGCGGCAGAGCCGCCAGGCAGACGATGGCAAAGCCGATGTAGAGAGCGCCCAACAGCCAACCCGCCTGACCGCCAGAACTGCGCCGCAGCGGCCGCTCACGCTCGGCCGCAGCCCGGCGTTCCATCCAGGCGGCGCAGAGGGTCAGCGGCAGCAGCGGCCAGGCCGACTCGAACTCGGCAACCGTCTGCCCTGGCGAGGTCCAGTCGCCCGCGGCGCCACGACCGCAGAGCAAACCCGCCGCCACGAGGAAGGCGCCCAGGCGAATACCCGCGGCGGTATCCCGCTCGACGGTTACCGCTTCGGCCACGTCCGCCGCGGCTTGCACGACGGCCCAGGCCAGAAACCACGCCGCACTAGCCAGGCCGCCGGCAAACGCCACGCACCACCAGCCCGGACCGTCGCCGAGGTTGGCGCCGGCATAGCAGGCAGTCAGACCCGCCAGGCCACCCGCCACCACCCACGCCGCCGCCGGATTCCGCCGGTCGAGAGCGTCGTACTGCCAGGAGACTCCGAAGAGCCCGAAAAGGCCTCGCCCAGGAATCAGCCAGGCCGCACCGAAGACAAGATAGAAGACCAGATAGACGGGAGCGTTGCGAACGTCGAACGACGCCCCCGTGCGCAGCAACACAAACAGCCCCGCCAGACAAAGCAGAGGAGTCCAGGCCAGCCCCGCTCGCACCCCGGAATGCGACCGCCCCAGCCGGTTCGCCCCCAACAAGCGCACATACCAATACCCCCAGCCAAACACCGCCGTGCCAGCGCTGGCGAGTAGAACCATCGTCTCGTCAGGACTCATTGGAGTTGACTCCTCAAGCCGATCGGGCGGTCGAGTGGCTATGCCTGCGCCCTCTCTGCTGACCGGCCTAAGTCTACTCCCCGTCGCCGCGTTTCGCGAACCACTGGTCAGATGGCCGTCTGCCGTGTATGTTCGCCGCGGGTTGGCTCTGTGAGTCCGGTCACGCGGTAGAGAGAGAGGCGAGGTCGCACATGCACTGGATCGACTGGCTGATCGTCTTGGTCCCCCTCTTCATCGTCATCTGGATCGGCTACAAGACGCAGAAGTACATGACCGGGGTCTCGGATTTCCTGGCGGCGGGCCGGGTGGCCGGCCGCTACGTCGTGGCCGTGGCCGCCGCCGAAGCCGGGCTCGGACTGATCTCGGTGGTGGCGGTCTTCGAGATGTACTACAAGTCGGGCTTTGCGGTCGGTTTCTGGGGCGGCATCGCCACCCCGGTTGGCCTGCTGATGACCCTCACCGGCTTCGCCATCTACCGCTTTCGCGAGACCCGCGCTATGACCATGGCCCAGTTCTTCGAAGCGCGCTACTCCAAGCGCTTCCGCGTGTTCGCTGGCGCTCTGGCCTGGGTATCGGGCGTGGTGAACTACGCCCTGTTTCCCGCCGTGGGCGGGCGTTTCCTGGTCTACTACTGCCGTTTGCCAGACACGATCGAGATCGCGGGGATCGGCGTCTCGACCTACGGCTTGGTCATGGCGCTGGCGTTGATCGCCGCCCTTATCATCGTCGTGATCGGCGGCCAAGTCACCACCATGGTAACCGACTGCGTCCAAGGCATCTTCAGCTACTTTGCCTACGCGGTGCTGGTCATTACCGTGATCAGTTTCTTTACCTTCGACCAGTTCCATGATGCCTTCATGAGCCGCGGTCCCGGAGAGTCGTTCCTGGATCCTTTTGACACCGCCAAACTCACGGAATTCAACATCCTCTACGTCGCCATCGGCATCCTCTCCTCAGTCTATAGCCGCATCTCCTGGCAGGGCTCGCAGGCCTACAGTTGTGCCGCCGCATCGCCCCACGAACAGAAGATGGGCGGCGTGCTGGGCACCTGGCGCGGCGGCTTCACCTACCTCATGATCACGCTCCTGGCTCTCGGTGCCTATACCTATCTGAACCACCCCGACTTCTCCGTCGGCGCGGAGCAGGTCCGTACCGAGCTGGCTCAGCGCATCAACTTTGAAAGCAAGGCCACCACCGACACCATCCGCACCCAGATGCAGGTCCCGATGGTCCTGCGCCACATGCTGCCGGTGGGGGTCGTGGGAGTATTCTGCGCCCTGATGATCTTCCTCATGGTCAGCACCGATACGACCTACCTACACTCCTGGGGCAGTATCCTGATTCAGGACGTGATCTTGCCGCTGCGGAAAAAGCCCTTCACTCCCAAACAGCAGATTCTGCTGCTGCGCCTGTCGATCATCTTCGTGGCGATCTTCGCCTGGTTCTTCAGCTTCTACTTCGGCCAGGTGACCTACATCCTGATGTTCTTCGCTATGACCGGCGCCATCTGGCTGGGAGGCGCTGGGGCCGTCATCTTGGGCGGACTGTACTGGCGCAAGGGCACCTCAGCCGGTGCCTGGTGGTCCATGTCAACCGGAGCCCTCCTGGGCCTCGGCGGCTTTCTCTGCCAGAAGTTCTGGAACCAGCCGATCTACCCTTGGCTGGAGGCCAATGCGCCCGCCTTCCTCGGCGGCATGAAGCGCTACCTCGAGGGCTTGGGCGCCAGGCTGCCGTTCACCAACTGGGTGGTCGGACCGGACAAGTTCCCGATCAGCGGCCAGGAAGTCTACCTGGTCACGATGGTCGTCGCCCTGACCTTCTATGTCGTGGTCTCGCTGCTGACCTGCAAAGAGCCCTTCAACCTCGAACGCATGCTGCACCGCGGCGAGTATGCGGTTGAGGACAAGGAACGCGAGATGGCCCTGGTCAAGCGCCTGCGCAACTGGAAGTCGGTGCTGGTGGGCATCGATGAACAGTATACCAAGGGTGACCGCATCCTGGCTTGGTCCGTATTCATCTGGACTATGTACAACTTTGCCATGTTCCTCGTCATCATCGTCTGGAATCTCTTCGTCTGCCGCTGGTCCAAAGAGTTCTGGTTCCTGTGGTGGAAGTGGTACTCGATCCCGCAGGCGCTTCTGGTCGGCAGCGTCACCACCGTGTGGTTCACCATCGGCGGCACCTGGGACCTGATGCGTCTATTCAAGCGACTGGACGCCCTCAAGCGCAACGTGCTCGACGATGGCCGCGTGGTGGGGCACGTGAACGCCGAGGACGTGGCCCTGGTCGAAGCGGTGGAGCACCGCCACGTCGTCGCCCAGGAGGCGGAACAGGCACAGCGCAAGGCGCAGCAGCCAGGAACGGTCGCGGACACGAGCACGCCGCCCACCACGCCGAGGGCGTGACGCGACACCGGGCGCAAATCAGCTCCGTAGGTGGTGACTACTCAGGTCCTGGGGTGCAGGGTTCAGGGTTCAGGGTTCAGGGCC